>NZ_BAAAUG010000143.1:0-31676 GCF_039533825.1 Streptomyces rectiviolaceus | reverse complement strand
GCCGCGGCCCGAAGGACCGGCACCGAGGGCACACGCCCGGCCCGCCACGCTGCCAGCCCCGTCATGGCGCCGATGAAAAGGACCGCGGCGGCCGGCACCCCGAACAGGGCCGCCGTATGCCCGGGAAGGCCCTGCCACACGCCGACCGCGTCGCCGAGCCGCCCCGGGACGCGGCTTCCCAGGATCTGGATGAGAGCCGTCGCCACCGAGGCGCCGAGCAGGGCGTACGCCAGATGCTGGACGAGGAAGCTGCGCACCACCTGGCCGGGTGTGAAGCCGATGGCCTTCAGGACCGAGATGTCGCGCAGATGGCCGCGGATGCGGGTGTCGATGGCGCCGTACACGGCAAGGGCGGCGGCGAGCAGGGCGCCCAGGCCGAAGAGGCCGAGCACTTGGCCCAGCAGCCGGTTGCCGCCCTGGGCCTCGGCGCGCGCCTGCTGCCAGTGGGAGACCTGGGTGACCGCTCCGGCGCCCAGGGTCGTGACGGCGCGCTGCACCACGTAGTCCGTGTCGTCGGGGTCGGCGAGGCGCAGGCCGACGACCTGGCCCGAGCGTCCTTCGGTCCGTTGCACGACGGACGGGGGCGCCCAGACGAGGCCGGGCCGCTCCCCGGCGCTGTAGCCGGGCTCGGCGCTCTCGGCGGTGCCGAGGACGGTCACGGTGCGCGCGGTGCCGGGCAGCGTCAGGGTGTCGCCGGGCTCGGCCCACAGCGCACGGGCGAGGCCGCGTTCGAGGACGACGCCGTCCGGTGTGGCTGGGTCGAGCCAGCGGCCCGATGCGAGCAGGGGGCGCCCGGTGGTGGATGGTCCGCCGCTGACTCCCCGCAGTTCGACGGAGGCACGCGCGCCCTGCGACTCCACGGAGGCCGAGGCGGTCCGGTACGGCCCCGAGACGGACTCGACGCCGCCGAGACGAGCAAGACGGGCGGCGTCGGTGGAGGCCCCGGTGTGGATCCACACATGGGCGCCCCGGGACTGGGTGAAGACGCGCTGCCAAGGGTTGGTGGCGTACCCGAAGAGGGCCGCGGCAAGGAGCAGCGAGGCGACGATTCCGGCGGTGGCGAGCACGATGAACAGCGCCTCGCCACGATGCGTCCGCAGATCGGCGTGCGCCCAGCGCAGGGTGGCCCGCATGGGGTCAGTCCTTCAGTTCGAGCACGCCGGAGATACCGCTGCCGCGCGGCAGCGTGCCGCCGAGTTCGGCGTCGTCGGCGATCCGGCCGTCGAAGAAGCTGATGACGCGGTCCGCGGAGCTCGCGAGCCGCGCGTCATGGGTGACAAGCACAATCGTCTGACCGCGCTGGTGGAAGCGGGACAGCAGGCGCATCACCTCGCGCCTCCCCTTGCTGTCCAGGCTGCCCGCGGGCTCGTCGGCGAGGAGCAGGGAAGGGTGGTTGACCAGGGCGCGGGCCAGTGCGACGCGCTGCTGCTCACCGCCGGACAGTTCGCCCGGCATGCTGCGCTCCTTGCCCTCGAGGCCCAGCTCGGCCAGGAGCTTCTCGCGTTCGGCGCGCGCCTGCTTCGGCGAGGTCCCGGCCAGCAGCGCGGGCAGCTCCACATTGTCGGCGACCGACAGATTGGAGACGAGGTTGAAGAACTGGAAGACGATGCCGATCCGGCGCCGGCGCTCCACCGCCCAGCGCGCCTCGCTGTAGGAGTCGGTCGACTCGCCGTCAAGGCGGATGCTGCCGCTGTCCGGCCGCTGGAGCCCGCCGAGCAGATGCAGCAGGGTCGACTTCCCGGCGCCGGAAGGCCCGGTGACGGAGACGAACTCACCCTGCCGTACGCAGAGATCGACACCGCGTACGGCAGGGGCGGGCGCGCCCTCGCCGCAGTGGGTCTTGACCAGGCCCTCGGCCTCAAGGAGGGGAGGCACGGGAGACGGCGCGGAGGGACGGTCGTTCATTCCGGCTCCTCCAGCTCTTCCTGGCACCGTTCGAGCCAGTCGAGGTCGGCCTGCAGATGCAGCATGGCACCCTCGACAAGCAGTTGGGAGATGCGGTTGTCCCGGTTCTCGGCCGTGGACAGCTTCGACAGATCACGCATGGTGTTGAGGTACTGGCGCCGCTGTTTGTTGATCAGGGCGATCTGGTCGGCGAGACCGGTCCGCGGGGCGAGCGCGAGCTTCATGAAGAACTCGTCCCGTACCCGCGGCTCGTCCGCCGTCTCCTCGTACCAGGCGTGCAGCGCTTCCCGCCCGGCGTCGGTGAGGTGGTAGATCTTCTTGTTGGGTCGGCTCGACTGCTCGACTTCCTCGCCCTCGATCAGTCCCGACTTCTCGAGGCGGCCCAGCGTCACATAGATCTGGCCGACGTTCGGCTGAGGGTACGCGGAGCCGAGGAGTTGCTCAAGGTCCTGCTTGAGCTCGTAGCCGTGGGCCGGGCCTCGGGCCAGGAGTGCCAGGAGGGGCAGCCGCACTCGTGCTCTCCTCCTCGCATGCTCGTATTGTGCTCCAGGCCCTAGTATCGCCCATACCTAACGGGTATACATGGCCCCTGACGTATGGCGAAGGTGCCGGCGCCGGTGTACAGGGAGGAACCTATGCGGTGGACGCGTGCCGCGGGTAGGGGCCTCCTGGCCGTCGCCGTGGTCCTGTCCGGGTACGCCACCTCGGCGATCCGGTCCGACGGGCCGCCCGGCGACGGACGCGGCCCCCTCACGCTGGCGACCGCGGGCGACCTCACCGGCTATCTGGGCCCGCTGCTCGAAGGCTGGAACCGTACCCACCCCGGCGAGAAGGTCACCCTCGTCGAGCTCCCGGACTCCGCCGACGAGACCCACGCGCAGATGACCACCGACCTGCGCTCGGGCGAAAGTCGCTACGACGTGCTCAACATCGACGTCGCCTGGACCTCGGAGTTCGCCGCCGCGGGCTGGATCGCCCCGCTGCGACGCGACAGCTTCCCGCTGAAGAGCTTCCTGCCGCCGGTCGTGGACACGGCCACGTACGACGGAAAGCTGTACGCGGTTCCCTACGTCACCAACGCAGGGCTGCTCCTGTACCGCAAGGACGTCCTGGCCAAGGAAGGCATCGCGCCGCCGCGCACATGGGTCGAGCTGGCACGGGCCGCGAGGACCATCGCCCCCAAGCATGGCCTCGACGGATACGCGGGCCAGTTCCTCCCCTACGAAGGGCTCACCGTGAACGCCGCCGAGGCGGTCTACTCGGCGGGCGGCACGATCCTCGGCGACGACGGCGAGCGCGTCACCGTGAACTCCGCGGCGGCCCGCGAAGGCATCGGGTTCCTCGCCCGCGGAGTGCGCGAGGGCTGGATCCCGAAGAAGGCGCTGACGTACACGGAGGAGGAGTCCCGGCAAGCCTTCCAGGACGGACGTCTCCTCTTCCTGCGCAACTGGCCGTACGCGTACGTCAGTGCGTCCGGCGGGAAATCCGAGGTCGCGGGGAAGGTCGGCGCCGTACCGCTGCCGGGGCCCAAGGGTCCGGGGACGAGTGTGCTCGGGGGCTCGAACCTCGCTGTCAGCTCCCATGCGCGGCACGCCGATTCAGCGGCCCGCCTCCTCGCGTATCTCACCGGCGAGGAGGTGCAGCGGCAGGTGCTCACGCGTGGCGCGCTGCCGCCCGTGCGGGCCGAGCTCTACCAGGACCCCGGGCTGATCCGGAAGTTCCCGTATCTGCCGACGCTGCGGGCGAGCGTGCTCGCGGCGTCGCCGCGTCCCAAGAGCCCCCGCTACGACCAGGTGAGCCTGGCCGTGCAGGCCGTCGTGCGCGACGCCATGGCCGGGCAGCTGACGCCCGAGGCCGCGGTACGGCGCCTCGCCCGGGAGCTCGCGGCCATCTCGCGCTAGTTACATGTTAGGTATCTGAGGCGAGCCTCAGAGGTCCCAGGCGTGCCAAAAACTCTGGACATAACGTCTCAACTCAGGGCTGCTTTCTGTCTACTCGTTGACACCCCTGCGACATGCCTACTTAACATGCATGCATAACCGCTCGGGTCTGCGGTCGGCTCTCGGCCGCATGCCCCTCGCGCTACCCCTCGCGCACTTCCGCGCGCCTTCTCAGTACTTGCAGCACTTGCAGCACTTGCAGCACTTCCAGCACTTCACGTAGACAGGTCAACGGGTCATGCTCACAGCCCCGGCCGGCGACGGCCTCGCGCGCCCCCACACGCACCACTGGTGGCGGGACGCAGTGATCTACCAGGTGTATGTCCGCAGCTTCCTGGACAGCACCGGGGACGGCATCGGCGACCTCGCCGGGGTCCGCGCGGGACTGCCGTATCTGAAGAAGCTGGGCGTCGACGGCATCTGGCTGAGCCCCTTCTACCCCTCGCCCCAGCGCGACCACGGCTATGACGTCGCCGACTACTGCGACGTGGATCCGATCTTCGGCAGCCTCGCCGAGTTCGACCTGCTGATGACCGACGCCCGGCGCCTGGGCGTCAAGGTGCTCCTGGACATCGTCCCGAACCACTGCTCCAGCGAGCACGCCTGGTTCCGCGAGGCGCTCGCCGCGGAGCCCGGCAGCGCGGCCCGCGCCCGCTTCCACTTCGCCGAGGGGCGCGGCCCGCACGGCGACGAGCCGCCCAACAACTGGCACGCCATGTTCGGCGGCCCCGCCTGGACCCGCGTCACCGACCCCGACGGCACCCCCGGCCAGTGGTACCTGCACATGTTCACGCCCGAGCAGCCGGACCTGAACTGGCGCAACCCCGAGGTCGGCGCCCACTTCGAGCACGCGCTGCGGTTCTGGCTGGACCGAGGCGTGGACGGCTTCCGCATCGATGTGGCCGCCGGGCTCTTCAAACACCCCGACCTGCCCGACTCCCCGGACCCCGAGGCCGACGCCCGCACCCGCGACTCCGTCAACCCCCTCGCCTGGAACCAGCCCGACGTGCACGACGTGTGGCGGCACTGGCGGGCGGTGTGCGAGGAGTACACCGCGCGCGACGGCCACGAACGCCTCCTCGTCGGCGAGGTCTCCGTGCCGACCGCCCGCGAACACGCCCAGTACGTACGCCCCGACGAACTCCACCAGGCGTTCTTCTTCGACCTGCTGGGCGCGCCCTGGGACGCGGACGCCTTCCGCAAGGTCATCAGCGAGGCGATGCGGGACATCGCGGGTACCGGCTCCACGGTCACCTGGGTGCTCAACAACCACGACCAGGTCCGCACGGTCACGCGGTACGGCGAGTCCGGCACCGAGGGCAGTGGGCTCGGCGCCACCCGGGCCAGGGCCGCGGCGCTGCTCATGCTGGCGCTGCCCGGAGCCGCGTACATCTACCAGGGCGAGGAACTCGGCCTTCCCGAGGTCGACGATCTGCCCGACGAGGTGCTCACCGACCCGATCTTCCACCGCACCGGAAGCCGGGCCCGGATCCGCGACGGCTGCCGGGTGCCGCTGCCGTGGTCAGGGCACGCGTCCCCGTTCGGCTTCACCTCCGGGGCCGAGAGCGCCAAGCCGTGGCTGCCGCAGCCCGCGTGGTTCGCCGAGCACGCCACCGACCGCGCGCTCGCCGACACCCGCTCCTTCTGGCACCTCTACCGCGACGGTCTCCAACTGCGCGCCGGGCTGCCCCAGTTGGGTGAAGGTGCCCTGCGCTGGCTCCAGACACCGCCCGGGGTTCTCGCCTTCGTCCGCGGCGACGGCCTCGTGTGCGCGGTCAACTTCGGCACGGCCCCGGTGCCCGCGCCCGTCTCCGGCGCCCCACTGCTGTCCAGCGGGCCGTGCCCGACCGGCGTCCTTCCCGGCTCCACCGCCGCCTGGTGGATCAGCGACTGCACCAACCCCTGACCCTCAACTCCGTTTCCCCCGAAGGGACATCAACGATGATGCGACGACGTACCACGCTCGCGAGCTGCACCGCCCTCGCCCTCGCCATGGGCGCCACCGCCTGCGGCGGCGGCGAGGTCACCGCCGGCGGCGGTGACAAGGCACTCGGCGGACAGACGCTCACCGTCGCCGGCGTCTGGTCCGGCAGCGAGCAGAAGAACTTCCAGAAGGTGCTCGACGCCTTCGGCGAGGAGACCGGGGCCAAGGTCCAGTTCGTCTCGACCGGTGACAACGTCTCCACCGTCGTCGGCAGCAAGATCGAGGGCGGCAACGCCCCCGACGTCGTGATGGTCCCGCAGGTCGGCGTCCTGAAGCAGTTCGCGAAGAAGGGCTGGCTCAAGCCCCTCTCCAAGAAGACCGAGCAGTCCGTCGACACCAACTACGCCGACGTGTGGAAGAAGTACGGCAGCGTCGAAGGCTCCCTCTACGGCCTGTACTTCAAGGCCGCGCACAAGTCGACCGTCTGGTACAGCCCCGACGCCCTCGACCAGGCGGGCGTCAAGACCCCCAAGACGTACAAGGAGATGCTCAAGGCGGGCGGGACGGTCTCCGACTCGGGCCTCGCCGCCTTCTCCGTCGCGGGACAGGACGGCTGGACCCTCACCGACTGGTTCGAGAACATCTACCTCTCGCAGGCCGGGCCCGAGAAGTACGACAAGCTCGCCGCGCACAAGATCAAGTGGACCGACCCGTCCGTGGTCGAGGCGCTCACCACCCTCGGCAAGCTCTTCAAGGACGAGCAGCTGATCGCGGGCGGCCGCAAGGAGGCCCTGAGCACCGACTTCCCGGGCTCCGTCGAGAAGGTCTTCGGGCCCGAGCCGCAGGCGGGCATGGTCTACGAGGGTGACTTCGTGGCCGGTGTCGCCAAGGACCAGTTCGGCAAGAAGATCGGTCAGGACGCCGACTTCTTCCCCTTCCCCGCCGTCGACGGCGGCAAGGCGCCCGTGGTCAGCGGCGGTGACGCCGCGGTCGCCCTGAAGGACGGCAAGAACCAGAAGGGCGCCATGAAGCTCCTGGAGTACCTGGCGACCCCCGAGGCGGCGGCCGTCTGGGCCGAGGCGGGCGGCTTCCTCTCCCCGAACAAGAAGCTCGACCTCGCCGAGTACGGCGACGACGTCACCCGTGAAACCGCCAAGTCCCTTGTCGGCGCCGGGAATTCGGTCCGCTTCGACATGTCCGACCAGGCCCCGGCCTCCTTCGGCGGCACCAAGGGCATGGGCGAGTGGAAGCTCCTCCAGGACTTCCTGCGCGACCCGTCGGACCCGAAGGCCACGGCGCAGCGGCTCGAAGCCGCGGCGGCCAAGGCGGACAAGGGCTGATCGCCGCCATGACCGCCATGACCGCCATTTCCGATACCCCGAGACCCCCGGCCGCCGAGGTCTCCCGTCGCAGGCGCCGCGGGCGGGTCATCGCCGTCGCCTTCGTCCTGCCCGCCCTGGTCCTGCTCGGTGCCCTCGTCGTCTACCCCGTGCTGTTCTCGGCAGGCCGCAGCTTCTTCGACGCCTCCGGCAGCACGTTCGTCGGCGGCGACAACTACACCGAGATGTTCCGCGACCCGGCGACGCTCAAGGCCATCCGCAACAGCGTCATCTGGGTGGTCATCGCCCCGACCCTGCTCACCGGACTCGGCCTGATCCTCGCCGTCCTGGTCGAGAAGATCCGCTGGGCCACCGCGTTCAAGCTGCTCCTCTTCATGCCCATGGCGGTCTCGTTCCTCGCCGCGGGCATCATCTTCCGGCTCGCGTACGACGAGGACCCCGACAAGGGTGTCCTGAACGCCGCCGCGGTGGGCGTGCACGACGCCTTCGAGGGCACCTCCTCCTATCCGACCGCGCGTCCTCGGGACGGCCAGGGCCTGACCAAGGGCGCCGACGGCTCGTACCGCACGACCACCGCCGCGTCCCCCGGCCACACGGTCGGTCTCGGGCTCGTCGGCGTGGCACCCAAGGACCTGCCCAAGGACGCCGAGCCCGCGTACGCGGCGGCAGGGCAGAAGGCCGGCGCGCGTGAACTGCGCGGTGTCGTCTACCTGGACTTCATGCCCGGCGGGGGAGGGAAGCAGGGCGAGACGGACCGGGCCGAGAGCGGACTGCCGCAGATGAAGGTCGAGGCGGTGCAGGGCGGCAAGACGGTCGAGAGCGTCACCACCGGGGCCGACGGCTCCTTCCGCTTCACGGACCTCGACCCCGACGCGTCGTACTCCGTGCGGCTTCCCGCGAAGAACTTCGCCCCGCCCTACGAAGGCATCTCCTGGCTGGGCCCCGCGCTCGTCACCCCGGCCATCATCGGCGCGTACCTGTGGATCTGGACGGGCTTCGCCATGGTGCTCATCGGCGCCGGGCTCGCCGCGCTCCCGCGCGATGCCCTGGAAGCGGCCCGGATGGACGGCGCCAGTGAGTGGCAGATCTTCCGCCGGATCACCGTGCCGCTGCTCGCGCCCGTCCTCACCGTGGTCTTCGTGACCCTGGTGATCAACGTGATGAAGGTCTTCGACCTCGTCTACATCATCGCGCCGGGACCCGTGCAGGAGGACGCCACGGTCCTTGCCACCCAGATGTGGCTCGTCTCCTTCGGCGGCGGCAACAACCAGGGCCTCGGCAGCGCACTCGGCATGCTCCTGCTGCTCCTGGTGATCCCCGCCATGGTGTTCAACGTCCGCCGCTTCCGCAGGAGTCAGTCATGACCGTCACCACTCCCGACCGGCAGGCGGTGGCCCCGGACAAGGAACCGGCGTCCATCGCATCAGCACCCGCGCGCCCCCGCCCCAAGGGCCGGATCGGCCGGTGGCTCGGCAACAGCCTGGTCCAGGCGTTCCTCGTGATCGTCGCGCTGGTCTGGATCACCCCGCTCGCCGGGCTCTTCCTCTCCTCGCTGCGCTCCGCCCAGGAGACGGCGAGCGGCGGCTGGTGGACCTCCCTGAGCAGCCCGGCGGAGCTGTCCTTCGACAACTACTCGGCGCTGCTCGCCAACGCCGGGATGACGCAGGCGTTCTGGAACACCGTCATGATCTCGGTGCCCGCCACCTTCCTCGTCGTCGTCATCGCGGCCCTCGCCGCGTACGCCTTCGCATGGCTGGACTTCCCCGGCAGGGACCCGCTGTTCCTGCTCGTGGTGGCCCTCCTCGTGGTGCCGATGCAGATCGGCCTCCTTCCGGTGGCCAAACTCTTCGGTCAGCTGGGGCTGTTCGGCACCATCCCGGGCGTGGTGCTCTTCCACGTCGCCTACGGACTGCCGTTCGCCATCTTCCTGCTGCGCAACTACTTCGCCGAGATGCCCCGCGAGATGCTGGAGGCGGCGCGGATGGACGGCGGGACCGAGTGGCGGATCTTCACACGGCTCGTGCTGCCGGTGGGGCGTCCGGCCATCGCGAGCCTGGCCATCTTCCAGTTCCTCTGGGTGTGGAACGACATGCTGGTGGCGCTGCTCTTCGCCGACAGTGCGTCGCAGCCGCTGACCGTGGAACTCCAGTCGCAGATCAGGCAGTTCGGCAGCAACATCGATGTGCTCGCGCCCGGCGCGTTCCTCTCGCTGATCGTCCCGGTGGTCGTGTTCTTCGCTTTCCAGCGGCACTTCGTGCAGGGGGTGATGGCGGGCTCCGTCAAGTGAGCCCGCGCGTACGGGAGTTGCCCGTACGTACGACGCGCCGCGGCCCGGCCCTCACGAGAGGGGCCGGGCCGCGGCGCGTGCATCGTCGCTGCCGTCAGGGAGAAGCCGGCGGATACAGATCGCGCGGCAGCTGCGAGGCCGCGGCGGCGTCGAGCAGCCACAGCGTCCTCGACCTGCCGTACGCGCCCGCGGCGGGCGCCTGTACCTCGCCCGCGCCCGACAGGGCGATCGCCGCGGCGTTCGCCTTGTCCTCGCCGGCCGCGAGCAGCCACACCTCACGGGCCGCCCGGATCGCCGGGAGCGTGAGGGTGATGCGGATGGGCGGCGGCTTGGGCGCGCCGTGCACGCCGACCACCGACCGCTCCGTCTCACGGACCGCGGGCAGCTCCGGGAAGAGCGAGGCGACATGGGTGTCCGGGCCGACGCCCAGCATCAGCACGTCGAACGTCGGCACCGGGCCGTGGTCCTCGGGCCCCGCGGCCGCGGTGAGCTCGGCGGCGTACATCCCGGCCGCCGCGTCCACCTCGTACGCGCCGTCCGATGCGGGCATCGGATGCACCCGGGCCGGGTTGAGGGGCACCGAGTCGAGCAGTGCCTCCTTGGCCTGGGTGTAGTTGCGCTCCGGGTCGCCGTCCGGCAGGAAGCGCTCGTCGCCCCACCACAGGTCCAGGCGCGACCAGTCGATCGCGTCCTTCGCCGGGGACGAACTCAGCGCCGTCAGAAGGCCGTTGCCGTTGCGGCCGCCGGTGAGGACCACCGACGCGTAGCCGCGGGCGGCCTGCGCGTCGACGATCTTCGTGATGAGGCGGGCCGCCGCGGCCTGCGCCATCAGCTCCTTGTCGCGGTGCACGACCAGCTGCGGGGCCGCGCTCATTTCGCCGCCGCCTTCTTGGTCGCGGTCTTCTTCGCCGGGGCCGACTTCTTGGCCGCCTCGGCGGGCTCCTCCACCGCTGGGACCGTCGTCTCCTCGCCGTACTCGCCCAGGCGGTCCACGCCGTACCTCAGCGCGGACGCGTAGGTGTCGTCCGGATCGAGTCGGCGCAGCTCCTCGGCGATCAGCTCGGCCGTCTCGCGGCGCTTGAGCGCCACCGCGCGGTCGGGCTGCCCCTGCATGGAGAGCGTGGCGAGCGAGCCGTCGGCCCGGCCGAGCACGATGGGACCGCAGTCGGTGTCCATGCGTACGCCGGTGAGACCAGGGCCCGCGGAGAGCGAGCGCTTGACCGGGACGTCGAGCCGGTCCGCGAGCCACATCGCGAGCAGCTCGCAGCTCGGGTTGAACTCCTCGCCCTCCACCTCGACCGACGTCACCTTGCAGGCGACCTGGTCGAGCGCCGCCGCGAGCATCGAGCGCCACGGGGTGATCCGGGTCCAGGACAGGTCCGTGTCGCCGGGGCTGTAGGCGTCGGCGCGCGCGGTCAGCTCGTGGATCGGCTGCTCGGCGGCGTAGGTGTCCGTGACGCGGCGCTGGGCGAGCGCGCCAAGCGGGTCCTTGGCCGGGTTGAGCGGCGCGTTGACCGGCCACCACACGACCACGGGGGCGTCGGGAAGGAGCAGCGGCAGGACGACCGACTGGGCGTGGTTGATGACCTCGCCGTACAGCCTCAGGATCACCGTCTCGCCGGTGCCCGCGTCCGCACCGACCCGTACCTCCGCGTCGAGGCGCGACGTCGTGCGGTCGCGGGGTGAGCGCGCGGCGCGCTTGATGACGACCAGGGTGCGCGAAGGGTGCTCGCGGGACGCTTCGTTGGCGGCCCTCAGGGCGTCGTAGGCGTTCTCCTCGTCGGTGACGATGACGAGGGTGAGCACCATGCCGACGGCCGGGGTGCCGATCGCCCTGCGGCCCTTCACGAGTGCCTTGTTGATCTTGCTGGACGTGGTGTCCGTCAGGTCGATCTTCATGGGCGACGCCAGCTCCGTCCGTCTCGTGCGAGCATTTCGTCCGCCTCGGTCGGGCCCCAGGTGCCGGACGAATACTGCGCGGGCTTGCCGTGCTTGTCCCAGTACTCCTCGATCGGGTCGAGGATGTTCCAGGAGAGTTCGACCTCCTCCGTGCGCGGGAAGAGGTTGGCGTCGCCGAGCAGGACGTCCAGGATCAGGCGCTCGTACGCCTCCGGGCTGGACTCGGTGAAGGACTCGCCGTACGCGAAGTCCATCGACACGTCGCGGATCTCCATCGAGGTGCCGGGCACCTTCGAGCCGAACCGGACCGTGATGCCCTCGTCGGGCTGGACGCGGATGACGATCGCGTTCTGGCCCAGCTCCTCCGTCGCCGTGTGGTCGAAGGGGGAGTGGGGCGCGCGCTGGAAGACGACCGCGATCTCGGTGACGCGGCGGCCCAGGCGCTTGCCCGTACGGAGGTAGAAGGGGACGCCCGCCCAGCGGCGGTTGTCCACCTCCAGCTTGATGGCCGCGTAGGTGTCGGTCTTCGACTTGGGGTCGATACCGTCTTCCTGGAGGTAGCCGACGGCCTTCTCGCCGCCCTGCCACCCCGCGGCGTACTGGCCGCGGACCGTGCTCTCGCCGAGGTCCTTGGGCAGCCGCACGGCGCCGAGGACCTTCGCCTTCTCGGCGACGAGCGCGTCCGCGTCGAAGGAGGCGGGCTCCTCCATCGCGGTCAGCGCCATCAGCTGGAGCAGGTGGTTCTGGATGACGTCACGGGCGGCGCCGATGCCGTCGTAGTAGCCGGCGCGGCCGCCGATGCCGATGTCCTCGGCCATCGTGATCTGGATGTGGTCCACGTACGACCGGTTCCAGATCGGCTCGAACATCTGGTTGGCGAAGCGGAGCGCCAGGATGTTCTGGACGGTCTCCTTGCCGAGGTAGTGGTCGATCCGGAACACCTGGTCCGGGGCGAACACCTCGTGCACGATCGAGTTGAGGTCCTGGGCGGACGCCAGGTTGTGCCCGAAGGGCTTCTCGATGACCGCGCGCCGCCAGGACCCCTCGGGGGCATCCGCGAGCCCGTGCTTCTTGAGCTGCTGGACGACGTCCGGGAAGAACTTCGGGGGCACGGAGAGGTAGAAGGCGAAGTTGCCGCCCGTGCCCTGCGCCTTGTCGAGGTCCTGGATGGTGGCCTTGAGCTGCTCGAAGGCGTCGTCGTCGTCGAAGTTGCCCTGGACGAAGCGCATGCCCTGGATGAGCTGCTGCCAGACCTCCTCGCGGAAGGGCGTGCGCGCGTGCTGCTTGACCGAGTCGTGCACCTCCTGCGCGAAGTCCTCGTCCTGCCACTCGCGCCGGGCGAAACCGATCAGGGAGAAGCCCGGCGGAAGAAGACCTCGGTTGGCGAGGTCGTAGACAGCGGGCATCAGCTTTTTACGGGACAAATCGCCCGTGACGCCAAAGATGACCAGGCCCGACGGCCCCGCGATACGCGGGAGCCGTCGGTCTGCGGCGTCACGCAGCGGATTGCTGCTTGACAAGATGGTCAGCCCTCCGAAGGGGTGAGGCGCTTGAGCTCCGCCTCGGTGGACTTGAGCAGGTCGTTCCAGGACGCCGCGAACTTCTCGACACCCTCGTCCTCGAGCAGCTGCACCACGTCGTCGTAGCTGATGCCGAGCTTCTCGACGGCCTCGATCTCACCGCGCGAGGCGTCGTACGTCCCGGCCACGGTGTTGCCCGTGATCTGGCCGTGGTCGGCCGTGGCGTCGAGGGTCGCCTCCGGCATCGTGTTCACCGTGTTCGGCGCGACCAGGTCGTCGACGTACAGGGTGTCCTTGTACGCGGGGTCCTTGACGCCGGTCGAGGCCCACAGCGGACGCTGCTTGTTGGCCTGCGCCTTGTCGAGCGCGGCCCAGCGGTCGGACGAGAAGACCTCTTCGTACGCCTCGTACGCCAGGCGGGCGTTGGCGAGCGCGGCCTTGCCCTTGACGGCCTTGGCCTCGTCGGAGCCCAGGGCGTCCAGGCGCTTGTCGATCTCGGTGTCCACGCGGGACACGAAGAAGGACGCCACCGAGTGGATCTTGGAGAGGTCGAGGCCTGCGGCCTTCGCCTTCTCCAGGCCCGCCAGGTACGCGTCCATGACCTCGCGGTAGCGCTCGAGCGAGAAGATCAGCGTCACGTTCACGCTGATGCCCTTGCCGATGACCTCGGTGATCGCGGGCAGGCCCGCCTTCGTCGCCGGGATCTTGATGAGCGTGTTCGGGCGGTCCACCAGCCAGGCGAGCTGCTTGGCCTCGGCGACCGTCGCCTGGGTGTTGTGCGCCAGGCGCGGGTCGACCTCGATCGACACACGGCCGTCCTGGCCGCCCGTCGCGTCGAAGACCGGGCGCAGGATGTCGGCGGCGTCACGGACGTCCGCCGTCGTGATCATGCGGATGGCCTCTTCGACGGTGACCTTGCGGGCGGCGAGGTCGGCGAGCTGCTGCTCGTAACCGTCACCGCTGCTGATCGCCTTCTGGAAGATCGACGGGTTCGTCGTGACACCCACGACGTGGCTCTGGTCGATCAGCTCGGCGAGGTTGCCGGACGTGATCCGCTTGCGCGACAGGTCGTCCAGCCAGATCGCGACGCCTTCGTCGGAGAGGCGCTTGAGTGCGTCTGTCATTGGATTACATCTCCTACTTGGTCGTATGTTCGCGTCAGCGCTGAGCGGCGTCGATCGATTCCCGGGCGGCGGCGGCCACGTGATCGGCAGTGAACCCGAACTCACGGAACAGCACCTTGCCGTCCGCGGAAGCACCGAAGTGCTCCAGCGAAACGATGCGTCCGGCGTCACCCACGAAGCGGTGCCAGGTCAGGCCGATGCCCGCCTCGACCGCCACGCGCGCCTTGACGGACGGCGGCAGAACGCTGTCGCGGTACCCCTGGTCCTGCGCCTCGAACCACTCGACGCACGGCATCGAGACGACGCGCGTCGGAACACCCGCGGCCTGGAGCTGCTCGCGCGCCTCGACGGCGAGCTGCACCTCGGAGCCGGTGCCGATGAGGACGACCTCGGGGGTGCCGCCATCGGCCTCGAACAGGACGTAGCCGCCCTTGACCGCGCCCTCGGTGACCTCGCGGTCGTACGTCGGCACGCCCTGACGGGTCAGCGCGAGGCCGTGCGGGGCGCCCTTGCCGAACTCCTTGGTGTAGCGCTTGAGGACTTCGCGCCACACGACCGCGGTCTCGTTCGCGTCCGCCGGGCGGACGACGTTCAGACCGGGGATGGCGCGCAGCGAGGCCAGGTGCTCGACCGGCTGGTGCGTCGGGCCGTCCTCGCCGAGACCGACGGAGTCGTGCGTCCACACGTACGTCACCGGGAGGTGCATCAGCGCGGACAGGCGGACGGCGTTGCGCATGTAGTCGGAGAACACCAGGAAGGTGCCGCCGAAGATGCGGGTGTTGCCGTGCAGCGCGATGCCGTTCATCTCCGCGGCCATGGAGTGCTCGCGGATGCCGAAGTGGATCGTGCGGCCGTACGGGTCGGCCTCCGGCAGCGGGTTGTCCGCGGGGAGGAACGACGACGTCTTGTCGATCGTGGTGTTGTTCGAGCCCGCGAGGTCGGCGGAGCCGCCCCACAGCTCGGGGATCACCGCGCCGAGCGCCTGCAGGACCTTGCCGGACGCGGCACGCGTCGCGACACCCTTGCCCGCCTCGAAGACCGGGAGCTTCTCCTCCCAGCCCTGCGGAAGCTCGCCCGCGGCGACGCGGTCGAACTCGGCGGCGCGCTCGGGCTGGGCGGTGCGCCAGGCGGCGAAGCCCTTCTCCCACTCGGCCTTGGCGTCACGGCCGCGGTCGAGCGCCTCGCGGGCGTGCGCGAGGACCTCGTCGGCGACCGCGAAGCTCTGCTCCGGGTCGAAGCCGAGGACGCGCTTGGTGGCCGCGACCTCTTCGTCGCCGAGCGCCGAGCCGTGCGCGGCCTCGGTGTTCTGCGCGTTCGGCGCGGGCCAGGCGATGATCGAGCGCATCGCGATGAAGGAGGGACGCTCCGTCTCCGCCTTCGCGGCCAGGATCGCCTTGTACAGGGCGGCCGGGTCGAGGTCGCCGTTCTCCTTGGGCTCCACGCGCTGGACGTGCCAGCCGTAGGCCTCGTACCGCTTCATGGTGTCTTCGGAGACCGCGGTCTCGGTGTCGCCCTCGATGGAGATGTGGTTGTCGTCCCACAGCAGTACGAGGTTGCCGAGCTTCTGGTGCCCGGCCAGCGACGACGCCTCGCCGGAGATGCCCTCCTGGAGACAGCCGTCACCGGCGATCGCGAAGATGTGGTGGTCGAACGGCGACTCGCCGGCAGCGGTCTCCGGGTCGAACAGGCCACGCTCGTAACGGGCGGCCATCGCCATGCCCACGGCGTTCGCGACGCCCTGGCCGAGAGGGCCCGTCGTCGTCTCCACGCCCGTGGTGTGCCCGTACTCCGGGTGGCCCGGAGTCTTCGAACCCCAGGTGCGGAACGCCTTCAGATCATCGAGCTCCAGGCCGAAGCCGGCCAGGTAGAGCTGGATGTAGAGGGTCAGGGACGAGTGGCCCGCGGAAAGGACGAACCGGTCGCGCCCGGTCCAATCGGCGTCCGCGGGGTCGTGCCGCATCACCTTCTGGAAGAGGGTGTACGCGGCAGGCGCGAGGCTCATGGCCGTACCCGGATGGCCGTTGCCGACCTTCTGTACGGAGTCCATGGCCAGGACGCGGGCAGTATCAACAGCCCGCTGGTCCAGTTCGGTCCACTCGAGGTCTGTGGTGGTCGGCTTGGTGCTCACCCTGAGTCAGGGCTCCTCTCCACATGTCGAATGCCGGCGATGTAGATCCCACCGGCCGATGTCGAGCCTACCGCTGTAAAGACGTGCATTTTTTCGAGTCATTCCAGAGTGCCGGGGTGCGCCGGGATCCGCCTCCCGAAAGGGATCCACGGTGTTCACCATGTGATCTCAAAGCCGCTCATCTGGACTCTCAGAACGAGTGCGACACCGCTCATCTGAACGGGTGTCGGGCCGTGTTTCGGGCGGTCCAACACGCTGCTCAACACGACCCCACCCCCGCGAAGGGCGAGGTATGGGCAACGTCTACAGTGGCGTGGTACGCGCGAGCCTTTACCGGATCTTCATGTCTGAACGTCCGACGCGGCTTGCTGGGAAGTCTCTGTCAGGGGTGTGCGTGACGGCCGTTGAATCCCGTCCAGCGGGAGCAATTGGGACGAGCTCTAGCCCAAGCCACCGGCCGCTCGGGGCCCGTGTCATGGCGTTCGTGGCGCTGACCAAGCCGCGAATCATCGAACTGCTCCTGATCACCACCGTTCCGGTGATGTTCCTCGCCGAGCAGGGGGTGCCCGACCTCTGGCTGGTCTTCGTGACCTGCCTCGGCGGCTACCTGTCGGCGGGCGGCGCCAACGCGCTCAACATGTACATCGACCGTGACATCGACGCCCTGATGGACCGTACGTCCCAGCGGCCCCTGGTCACGGGAATGGTCAGCCCGCGCGAGTGCCTCGTCTTCGGCATCGCGCTCGCGGTCGTCTCCACGCTCCTGTTCGGCCTCGTCGTCAACTGGCTGTCCGCCTGGCTCGCGCTGGGAGCACTGCTCTTCTACGTGGTCGTCTACACGATGATCCTGAAGCGCCGCACCTCGCAGAACATCGTCTGGGGCGGCATCGCGGGCTGCATGCCGGTCCTCATCGGCTGGTCCTCGGTCACGAACTCCCTGTCGTGGGCGCCGGTCATCCTCTTCCTTGTCATGTTCTTCTGGACGCCGCCGCACTACTGGCCGCTCTCCATGAAGGTCAAGGACGACTACGCGCGCGTGGGCGTTCCGATGCTGCCGGTCGTGGCGTCGAACAAAGTGGTCGCCCGTCAGATCGTCCTCTACAGCTGGGTGATGGTCGCCGTCTCGCTGCTGCTTCAGCCGCTCGGCTACACCGGCTGGTTCTACACGGCGGTGGCCTTCGTGACCGGCGGCTGGTGGCTGTGGGAGGCGCACGGTCTGCAGAACCGCGCCAAGGCGGAGGCCACGGGCGGCAAGCTCAAGGAGATGCGGCTCTTCCACTGGTCGATCACCTACGTCTCGCTGCTGTTCGTGGCGGTCGCGGTGGACCCCTTCCTCCGCTGAGTCCCCGAATCGCTTTCCTGCCGACGGGCGGGGCACGTGGTGTTGAACGCCACGTGCCCCGCCCGTCGCCAGTTGATCTACCCGTCGGTAGCATCCTGGCTATGGCAGACAGGGCAGAGACGCAGCAGGTTGAGGACAGCAAGCAGGCCGCTCGCGCCGAGCGGAAGGCCGCCAAGCTGGCCAAGGAGATCGGCGCCTTCGCGCGGGCGCACGGCGGTGCCGAGGGGCAGGTCGCGTACATCGGGCACGAGGGCACCCGCATCGTCCTGGTCGGCGATGACGGCGGCTGGGGCGACCTGGTGGCACCCACCTACGCCATCGCGCAGAGCGCCGTGGAGAAGGCCGGGATCACGGTCCACGAGGACTTCGACGGCGACTTCGCGGCCAAGGTGAAGACCGGCCCGTACGAGTGGTCGCGCATGGCGGGCATTCAGCTCGGCGGTCCGGGCAACGGCTGAGCCCGCTGCGGACAGACTGGCCGAAAGCAACACCTGACGCCCGGGTCACCCGTTAGGACCGTAGAAGCACGGTCCGCCTACTGGGAGCCCGGATGATCGAAACGCCGTCCCTGGTGGACCAGTACTGCCACGGTGTGCTGCGTACGGAGCTGGGCCTCGGCACCTTCGAGGCCCACCTCGGCCGCGGCGAGGGGCCGCCCGCGCCCGGCACCACCTTCTTCGACACCCAGACGGGCTTCGCCGTACGCCGCTGGTGCCCCCCGCTGCTCGGCCTCGAACCGCACTGCCCGCCCGCCCGCTATCTCGCCCGCCGTCGCGAACTGGGCGTACTGGAGTCGGGGCGGCGACTGCTGCGGGGCAGCGGCATCACGACGTATCTCGTGGACACGGGGCTGCCCGGCGACCTGACGGGGCCCGGCGAGATGGCGTCCACCGGCGACGCCGACGCCCACGAGATCGTCCGCCTGGAATTACTGGCCGAACAGGTGGCCGACACCTCCGGCACCGTCGACTCGTTCCTCGCCAATCTCGCCGAGTCCGTGCACGCGGCCGCGGCGAACGCCGTCGCCTTCACCTCCGTCGCGGGCGTCCGGCGCAGTCTCGCCCTGGCCCCCGAACCGCCGGGTCCGGGCGAGGTGCGGGGCGCGGAGGGCCGCTGGCTCGCCCGGCGGCAGGTGGGCGGCGCGCTCCAGGACCCCGTCCTGCTCAGACATCTGCTGTGGATCGCCGTCGCGTCGGGGCGGCCGCTGCAACTGCAGGCGGGGGCCGGCGACCCGCAGGGGTACTTCGGCGGCTTCGCGCGGGCGACCGCCGGACTCGGCACCGATCTGGTCCTGCTGCACGGCTATCCGTACCACCGCAACGCCGCGGACCTCGCGGGTGTCTTCCCGCACGTGTACGCCGATCTGGGCCCCGCCCTGGTGCGCACGGGCGCCCGTGCCGCCGCCGTGCTCGCGGAGATCCTGGAGCTCGCGCCCTTCGGCAAGCTGCTGTTCTCCAGCGGCGCGCACGGGCTTCCCGAGCTGCACGTGGTGGGGGCGCGGCTCTTCGGGGAGGCGCTGGGGCGCGTGCTCGGGGGGTGGGTCACGGAGGGGGCGTGGTCGCTGCCGGACGCGCAGCGGGTGGCGGGTCTCGTCGCGGCGGGCAATGCCCGCCGCGTGTACGGCCTGTCAGACGGCTGACAGCTGGGAGTCGTCCGTCTGCGCCGGCACATCGGCGGTCGTGTACGGGCGTTCGCGCAGCGAGAGCAGGACGCGCATCACGCCGATCCACACCACGCACGAGCCGAACATGTGCAGGCCGACCAGGACCTCGGGCAGGTCCGTGAAGTACTGGACGTAGCCGATCGCACCCTGGGCGAGCAGGATCAGGAACAGGTCGCGGGTACGGTGCAGCGGACCCTTGGGGGCGTCGACCGCCTTGAGGACGAACCACAGGGCGAACGTCAGCGTCACCACGATCCAGGCGAGCACGGCGTGCAGCTTGCTGACGGTCTCCCAGTCGAAGCCCATGCGCGGCACCTCGCTGGAGTCGCCCGCGTGCGGCCCGGAGCCCGTCACGACCGTGCCGACCGCGATCAGCAGTACGGACGCCGCGACCAGGAACCACACCAGCTGCGCCACGGCCTTGCCGACCAGCGGGCGCGCATCGGCGTCGCCCTCGCGGGTGCGCTGCCACATCGTGACGGCGACCGCGATCAGGGCGGTGGAGAGCAGGAAGTGCGCCGCGACCGTGTACGGGTTCAGGCCGACGAGCACGACGATGCCGCCGAGCACGGCATTGCCCATGACCAGCCAGAACTGGATCCAGCCGAGCCGCGTCAGGCTGCGCCGCATCGGCTTCTGCGAACGGGCCGTGATGATCGCCCAGCCGACGGCCGCGCACAGCACGTACGTCAGCATGCGGTTGCCGAACTCGATGTATCCGTGGAAGCCCATCTCGTGGGTGGCGGTGAGGGATTCGTCGGTGCACTTGGGCCAGGTCGGGCAGCCGAGACCCGACCCGGTCAGGCGGACGGCGCCGCCGGTGACCACGATGCACACCGTCATCGCGAGCGAGATGAGCGCCGCGCGCCGGACGGTCCGCTGTTGCGGGGTCCAGCGTTCGGCGATGAAGGCGAGCGGGTTGCGCACGGCTTGAGCGGCGTCGGCTCGGGTCACGTTTGGCACGGGGACCATCGTAGGGGGCTGCTTGTGCAAGCTTTCACGAGGGGGACGTATCCGGTGCTTCTGTGACGCCGCTTACTCCCGCTTGTCCCCCCGCTCACTCCCAGCGAAAGAACTTGCCCGCCGCGCCGAGCCCCAACACGGCCCAGACCGCCAGGATCCCGAGGTCCCCCCACGGCATCCCCGCGCCGTGCTGCAGCACGTCCCGCAGGCCGTCGGAGAGTGCCGAGATGGGGAGGAGGCCGAGCACCGACTGGGCCGCTTCCGGGAACTTGTCGAGGGGGACGATGACTCCGCCGCCCACGAGCAGCAGGAGGAAGACGAGGTTCGCCGCGGCGAGCGTCGCCTCCGCCTTCAGGGTTCCGGCCATCAGCAGGCCGAGGCCGGAGAAGGCCGCGGTGCCGAGGATCAGGAGGAGGAGTACGGCGAAGGGGTTGCCCTGTGGCGACCAGCCCAGGGCGAAGGCGATCACCGTCAGGAGCACGATCTGCAGGACCTCGGTGACCAGGACCGACAGGGTCTTCGCCGCCATCAGGGCCCAGCGGGGGAGTGGTGAGGCGCCGAGCCGCTTGAGCACGCCGTAGCGGCGCTCGAAGCCCGTGGCGATGGCCTGTCCGGTGAACGCCGTCGACATCACGGCCAGGGCGAGGATGCCGGGGGCGAGGAAGTCCACCGCCTTGCCGTCGCCCGTATCGACGATGTCCACCGCGCTGAACAGCACGAGCAGGAGCGTGGGGATGACGACCGTGAGCAGCAGCTGTTCGCCGTTGCGCAGGAGCATCTTCGTCTCGAGCGCCGCCTGCGCGGCGATCATGCGGGGGAGCGGGGCGGCGCCCGGCTTCGGTGAGTACGTACCGGCGGCGCTCATCCGCGCAGCTCCTTGCCTGTGAGCTCCAAGAAGACGTCTTCCAGAGTGTGGCGTTCGACGGCGATCTTCTCCGGCATCACGCCGTGCTGGGCGCACCAGGAGGTGACCGTGGCGAGCAGCTGCGGGTCGACCGTGCCGCTCACGCGGTAGGCGCCCGGGGTGAGTTCGGCCGCGGCCGAGTCCGGCGGGAGTGCCTTGAGGAGGGAGCCGACGTCGAGTCCGGGGCGGCCGGAGAAGCGCAGGGTGTTCTCGGCGCCGCCGCGGCACAGCTCTTCCGGGGTGCCCTCGGCGATGACCTTGCCCGCGTCGATGATCGCGACCTCGTCGGCGAGCTGCTCGGCCTCGTCCATGTGGTGCGTGGTGAGGATGACGCTCACACCGTCGGTGCGCAGATCGCGTACGAGATCCCAGGTGGCCCGGCGTGCCTGCGGGTCGAGGCCCGCGGTCGGCTCGTCCAGGAAGACCAGTTCGGGCCGTCCGACCACGGCCATCGCGAGCGCGAGGCGCTGCTGCTGGCCGCCGGACAGGCGCCGGTAGGTGGTGCGGCCGCAGCTCTCCAGGCCCAGGCGCTCGATCAGCGCGCCCACGTCGAGCGGGTGCGCGTGCAGCTTCGCCATGTGCGACAGCATTTCGTCGGCGCGGGCGCCGGAGTAGACGCCGCCGGACTGGAGCATCACGCCGATGCGGGGGCGCAGCTTGCCGGCTTCGCGGACCGGGTCGAGGCCAAGGACGCGGACGGTGCCCGCGTCCGGCCTGCGATAGCCCTCGCAGGTCTCGATCGTGGTGGTCTTCCCTGCGCCGTTCGGGCCGAGGACCGCGGTGACCGTGCCCGCGCGGACCCGGAGGTCGAGGCCGTCCACCGCGGTCTTCTTGCCGTACCGCTTGACCAGTCCCGTGACCTGGACGACGGACTCATTTCCCATGGCGGGAAGTCTAGAGAGGGGGAGCCGGGCCGCGGGCAGGGGGCTGTCGGCCCGCCCCTTCAGCCTGCCCCTTCAGCCTGCCGTCAGCCCGCCCACTCCGCCCGTGAGCGGTGGGTCTCCAGCCACCCCTGCGCGTACGCGACCGCGTCGGCCACCGGGAAGAGCCGGGCCGTCGCCGCGCCCACCCTGCCGCGCACCACGGGGCGGTCCCGCTCGAAGTCCGAGCCGAGTTCGTCGAAGCGCTCCTCGGAGATCGAGGTCTCGCGCACCGTCGTCCAGCGGCGGCCCTCGGGGGTCATGACCGCGAAGGAGTTCTCGGCCTCGGGGGCGGGGATCCGGTACTCGGCCAGGTGAAAGGAGGTGCAGGTGTCGAATCCCGCGCCGAGCAGCAGCACCCGGGCGCCCGATTCCTCCAGGCGGGCCAGCGGGCTGCGCTCGCCGAGGCGGCAGTCGAGCGCGTGCCCCTCCAGGAGCGCGGCCGCGCGGGGGCCGACCGCGGCGAAGGAGGTCTGCGGGTGGGCGCTGCGCAGGGCGCCGGGCCAGGTCCGTACGGTCTCGGGGATCACGCCGACGCCTCGGGTGGGGGCGGTGCGCGGGTCGTAGGCGGGCATGGACGCGCGGATCTCGGGCCACCAGGACTCGGGCACGGGCGGGTTCTCCCACTCGGCCGGATCGGAGTTGTCGCTGGACTGGGTGGGGACCACCAGCGTCCCCTTTTGGCCCAATACATCCAGAAGTGCCTGAACGACGGCGACCGGCCCGCCGCAGACCCATCCCAGGGTGCTCAGCGAGGAGTGCACGAGGAGGGTCTCGCCGGGGCTCACGCCGAGCTCGCGGAGGTCTCCCGCGAGGGACGCGCGCGTACACAAAGGGCCGGTCGGAGGGGGTGTGGGCATGGTCAGGGAGTCTCCTCGCCCCAGCCTTCACGCGCCACCGATTTGATCGATCAGTGATCATTTCCGCAGGTCAGCTTAGGTATGCCTAAGTGATGTAGCGCACCGGACCGTGATCCGGACGCGGGTTGTCAGGCTCTGAGGAATTACGCAACAATGGCGTTGTGAAAAACGTTGGCGAGGCTCCGCAGGAGGAACTCGCGACCGGGGAGCGGTCTACGCGCAACCGGGTCGCGCGCTCCATCCTGGACCACGGCCCCTCCACGGTGGCCGACCTCGCCGCCCGCCTCGGCCTGACCCAGGCCGCCGTGCGCCGGCACCTCGACACACTCGCCCACGAGAACGTCGTGGAATCCCGTGAACAGCGGATCTATGGCGCACGTACGCGCGGCCGCCCCGCAAAGGTCTTCGCGCTCACCGACTGCGGCCGGGACGCCTTCGACCAGTCGTACGACAAGCTCGCCGCCGACGCCCTGCGCTGGATCAGCGAGCGGCACGGCGAAGGAGCGGTCGTCGAATTCGCCCGCGAGCGGATGGCCGCCCAGGCCATCGCCTACCGCAAGGCGATCGAAGCGGCGCCCCCCGAGCGGCGCACGGAGGCTCTCGCGAAGGCGTTGACCGCCGACGGGTACGCTGCTACGGCCCGCACGGCGCCGGTAGGCGAGCAGCTGTGCCAGCACCACTGCCCGGTCGCCCACGTCGCCGAGCAGTACCCACAACTTTGCGAGGCAGAGACGGAGATCTTCTCCGCCCTGCTCGGGACGCACGTCCAGCGGCTCGCCACCATCGCCCACGGCGACGGCGTCTGCACGACGTTCATCCCACGCAACACCTCGCAGCCCCCAGAGTCCACAGACAACGCATCCGCAAGCACGGCCGGGAGGAACCCCGCATGACGCTCCCCACGGAGACTGCCCACCCCGAACTCGATGGTCTGGGCACGTATGAATACGGCTGGGCCGACTCCGACGTGGCCGGGGCGTCCGCCAAGCGCGGCATCAACGAGGACGTCGTCAAGGACATCTCGCAGAAGAAGTCCGAGCCCGAGTGGATGACGAAGCTGCGCCTCAAGGGCCTGCGGCTCTTCGACAAGAAGCCCATGCCCAACTGGGGCTCGGACCTGTCGGGCATCGACTTCGACAACATCAAGTACTTCGTGCGGTCCACGGAGAAGCAGGCCCAGTCCTGGGAGGACCTGCCCGAGGACATCAAGAACACGTACGACAAGCTCGGCATCCCCGAGGCGGAGAAGCAGCGCCTCGTCGCCGGTGTCGCCGCTCAGTACGAGTCCGAGGTCGTCTACCACCAGATCCGTGAGGACCTGGAGGAGCAGGGCGTCATCTTCATGGACACCGACACGGCGCTGAAGGAGCACCCGGAGCTCTTCAAGGAGTACTTCGGGACCGTCATCCCCGTCGGCGACAACAAGTTCGCGTCGCTGAACACCGCCGTGTGGTCCGGTGGCTCGTTCATCTACGTCCCCAAGGGCGTGCAGGTCGAGATCCCGCTCCAGGCCTACTTCCGTATCAACACGGAGAACATGGGCCAGTTCGAGCGCACGCTGATCATCGTCGACGAGGACGCGTACGTTCACTACGTCGAGGGCTGCACGGCGCCGATCTACAAGTCGGACTCCCTGCACTCCGCCGTCGTCGAGATCATCGTCAAGAAGGGCGGCCGCTGCCGCTACACGACGATCCAGAACTGGTCGAACAACGTCTACAACCTGGTCACCAAGCGCGCCGTGGCGTACGAGGGCGCGACCATGGAGTGGATCGACGGCAACATCGGCTCCAAGGTGACGATGAAGTACCCCGCCGTCTACCTCATGGGCGAGCACGCCAAGGGCGAGACGCTGTCCATCGCCTTCGCGGGCGAGGGCCAGCACCAGGACGCCGGTTCCAAGATGGTCCACATGGCGCCCAACACGTCCTCCAACATCGTCTCGAAGTCCGTGGCGCGTGGCGGTGGCCGCACCTCCTACCGCGGACTCGTCGAGATCGGCGAGGGCGCGGCCGGATCGAAGTCGAACGTGCTCTGTGACGCGCTGCTCGTCGACACGATCTCCCGCTCCGACACGTACCCCTACGTGGACGTCCGCGAGGACGACGTGTCCATGGGCCACGAGGCGACCGTCTCCAAGGTCTCCGACGACCAGCTCTTCTACCTGATGAGCCGCGGTCTGACCGAGTTCGAGGCCATGGCGATGATCGTGCGCGGCTTCGTCGAGCCGATCGCCAAGGAGCTGCCCATGGAGTACGCCCTGGAGCTGAACCGGCTGATCGAGCTGCAGATGGAGGGCTCGGTCGGTTAAGACCGGCCCCGCCCCCGCAGCAGCGACCGACTTCTTTACCCAGAGAGAGAGCACGACGACAGCCATGGCTGAGGCTCAGAACATCCCGGTGGGCTCCACCACCGCCGGATCGATCGCGGTGGCCGCCGAGTCCACCGTCGCCACCCGCATGAGCGCTCCCCCGTCCTTCGACGTGGCGGACTTCCCGGTCCCCCACGGTCGCGAGGAGGAGTGGCGGTTCACGCCGCTGGAGCGCCTTCGCGGGCTGCACGACGGAACGGCGGTCGCCACCGGCGGCATCCGCGTCGAGGTGACGGCCCCGGCGGGCGTGACCCAGGAGACCGTCGGCCGTGACGACGCGCGCGTGGGCAAGGCGGGCAAGCCCGTCGACCGCGTCGCCGCGCAGGCCTACAGCTCCTTCGAGAAGGCCTCGGTGGTGACCGTCCCCAAGGAGACGGTCCTGACCGAGCCGATCCGGATCGCCGTGCACGGCGAGGGCGGCACCGCCTTCGCGCACCAGGTGATCGAGCTGGGCGCGTTCGCCGAGGCTCTCGTCGTCATCGACCACACCGGTGACGCCGTGCTCGCCGCCAACGTCGACTTCCTCGTCGGCGACGGCGCCAAGCTCACCGTCGTCTCCGTCCAGGACTGGGCCGAGAAGACCGTCCACGTCGCCCAGCACAACGCGCTGATCGGCCGGGACGCCACCTTCAAGTCGGTCGTCGTGACCTTCGGCGGCGACGTCGTCCGCCTGCACCCCCGCGTCGAGTACGCGGGCCCGGGCGGCGAGGCCGAGCTCATCGGCCTGTACGTCACCGACGCGGGCCAGCACCAGGAGCACCGCCTCCTGGTCGACCACAACCAGCCGCACTGCAAGTCGAACGTCGTCTACAAGGGCGCGCTCCAGGGCGACGACGCCCACGCGGTGTGGATCGGTGACGTCCTCATCGAGGCCGCCGCCGAGGGCACGGACACGTACGAGATGAACCGCAACCTGGTTCTGACCGACGGCGCCCGCGTCGACTCCGTGCCGAACCTCGAGATCGAGACCGGCGAGATCGTCGGCGCCGGACACGCATCGGCGACCGGCCGCTTCGACGACGAGCAGCTCTTCTACCTGCAGTCGCGCGGAATCCCGGAGGACGAGGCGCGTCGCCTGGTCGTCCGCGGCTTCTTCGCCGAGCTGATCCAGCAGATCGGCCTGCCCGACGTCGAAGAGCGCCTCCTCACCAAGATCGAAGAGGAGTTGGAGGCGTCGGCCGCATGACCTTCGTACGCGCCTGTGGCCTGAGCGAGCTGTCGGAGGACACCCCGAAGCGGGTGGAACTCGACGGCACGCCGGTCTCGGTCGTCCACACCGAGGGCGAGGTGTTCGCGATCCACGACATCTGCTCGCACGCGAACGTCTCCCTCTCCGAGGGCGAGGTGGAGGACTGTCAGATCGAGTGCTGGCTGCACGGCTCCAGCTTCGACCTCCGCACCGGCAAGCCGTCCGGCCTTCCCGCGACGCGCCCCGTCCCCGTATACCCCGTAAAGATCGAAGGGGACGATGTGCTCGTCTCCCTCACCCAGGAGTCCTGAGGCACATGGCAACGCTTGAAATCCGCGACCTGCACGTCACCGTCGAGGTCGAGAACGGCACCAAGGAAATCCTCAAGGGTGTCGACCTGACCGTTAAGCAGGGCGAGACGCACGCCATCATGGGCCCGAACGGCTCCGGCAAGTCGACGCTCGCCTACTCCATCGCGGGTCACCCCAAGTACACGATCACCAAGGGCACCGTCACCCTCGACGGCGAGGACGTCCTCGAGATGTCCGTCGATGAGCGCGCCCGCGCCGGCATGTTCCTGGCCATGCAGTACCCGGTCGAGGTCCCCGGCGTCTCGGTCTCCAACTTCCTGCGTACGTCGGCGACGGCGATCCGCGGCGAGGCCCCCAAGCTGCGCACCTGGGTGAAGGAGGTCAAGTCCGCGATGGAGCAGCTCCAGATGGACCCGGCCTTCGCCGAGCGCAACGTGAACGAGGGCTTCTCCGGCGGTGAGAAGAAGCGCCACGAGATCCTCCAGATGGAGCTCCTCAAGCCGAAGATCGCGATCCTCGACGAGACCGACTCCGGCCTGGACGTCGACGCCCTGCGCCAGGTCTCGGACGGCGTCAACCGCGTCCGCGAGACCGGCGAGGTCGGCACCCTGCTGATCACGCACTACACGCGCATCCTGCGCTACATCAAGCCCGACTTCGTGCACGTCTTCGCGAACGGTCGCATCGCCGAGTCCGGCGGCGCCGAGCTCGCCGACAAGCTCGAGGCCGAGGGCTACGAGGCTTACACGAAGGGTGGCGTATCAGCGTGACAGCGGCCCACCAGGGGCTCTCCGGCCTTCTCGACACCGAGGCGATCCGCAAGGACTTCCCGATCCTGGATCGCACGATCCACGACGGCAAGAAGCTCGTCTACCTGGACAACGCGGCCACGTCCCAGACCCCGCGCCAGGTGCTCGACGTACTCAACGAGTACTACGAGAAGCACAACGCCAACGTCCACCGCGGCGTGCACGTCCTCGCGGAGGAGGCCACGGCGCTGTACGAGGGCGCCCGTGACAAGGTCGCGGCGTTCATCAACGCGCCGAGCCGCGACGAGGTGATCTTCACCAAGAACGCCTCGGAGTCGCTCAACCTCGTGGCGAACATGCTCGGTTGGGCCGACGAGCCCTACCGCGTGGACCACGAGACCGAGATCGTCATCACGGAGATGGAGCACCACTCCAACATCGTGCCGTGGCAGCTGCTCTCGCAGCGCACGGGCGCGAAGCTGAAGTGGTTCGGTCTCACGGACGACGGCCGGCTCGACCTGTCCAACATCAACGAGATCATCACGGAGAAGACGAAGATCGTCTCCTTCGTCCTGGTCTCGAACATCCTGGGCACGGTCAACCCCGTCGAGGCGATCGTCCGCCGCGCGCAGGAGGTCGGCGCGCTCGTCCTCATCGACGCCTCGCAGGCCGCCCCGCACATGGTGCTCGACGTGCAGGCGCTGCAGGCCGACTTCGTGGCCTTCACCGGCCACAAGATGCTGGCCACGACGGGCATCGGCGTCCTCTGGGGCCGCCAGGAGCTGCTCGAGGACCTGCCGCCGTTCCTCGGCGGCGGCGAGATGATCGAGACCGTGTCGATGAGCTCGTCGACGTACGCTCCCGCGCCGCACAAGTTCGAGGCGGGTACGCCCCCGGTCTCCCAGGCCGTCGGCCTGGGCGCGGCCGTGGACTATCTGTCCGCGATCGGCATGGACAAGATCGCCGCTCACGAGCACGCGATCACCGAGTACGCGGTCAAGCGCCTCCTGGAGGTCCCCGACCTCCGGATCATCGGCCCGGCATCGGCCGAGGACCGCGGCGCCGCGATCTCCTTCACGCTCGGCGACATCCACCCGCACGACGTGGGCCAGGTCCTGGACGAGGAAGGCATCGCGGTCCGCGTGGGTCACCACTGCGCCCGCCCCGTCTGCCTCCGCTACGGAATTCCTGCGACCACGCGAGCGTCGTTCTATCTGTACTCCACGCCCGGCGAGATCGACGCGCTGATCGACGGCCTGGAGCACGTACGGAACTTCTTCGGCTGAGGGGCTGACCGGGAACGTGAAGCTGGATTCGATGTACCAGGAAGTCATCCTGGACCACTACAAGCACCCGCACGGGCGCGGTCTTCGTGATGGCGACGCCGAGGTGCACCACGTCAACCCGACGTGCGGCGACGAGATCACGCTGCGCGTGAAGTACGACGGGTCGACGATCGCCGACGTGTCGTACGAGGGCCAGGGCTGCTCCATCAGCCAGGCCAGCGCGTCCGTCCTGAACGACCTCCTGGTCGGCAAGGAGCTCGCGGACGCGCAGAAGATCCAGGCGGTGTTCCTGGAACTGATGCAGTCCAAGGGCAAGCTGGAGCCGGACGACGCGATGGAGGAGGTCCTGGAGGACGCCGTCGCGTTCGCCGGGGTCTCGAAGTACCCGGCGCGTGTGAAGTGTGCTCTGCTGAGCTGGATGGCGTGGAAGGACGCGACGGCGCAGGCACTCGGTACCGACGACGTCGCTGAGAGGAAGACCGCATGAGCGAGAACGAAACTCTGACCAAGCCCGCCTCGGAAGAAGAGGTCCGCGAGGCGCTGTACGACGTGGTCGACCCCGAACTGGGCATCGACGTCGTCAACCTCGGCCTGATCTACGGCATCCACGTCGACGACGCGAACATCGCGACGATCGACATGACGCTCACGTCGGCGGCCTGCCCGCTGACGGACGTCATCGAGGACCAGGCGAAGTCCGCCACCGACGGCATCGTCAACGAGCTCCGGATCAACTGGGTCTGGATGCCGCCGTGGGGCCCGGACAAGATCACGGACGACGGCCGCGAGCAGCTTCGTGCGCTCGGGTTCAACGTCTGAGAGTCGTACCCATGGTTCGGCCCTCCACGCTTTTCGTGTGGGGGGCCGAACTGTTTTCCTACGGCACGGGCTGCGGGGCCGATGAGGCCTCGGTCAGGGTGTGCGCCAGGCCCTCCTTGCGGATGCGGCGGTCTATGTAGAGCAGGGCGGTCACCAGGGGCAGGAAGACCGTGGCGGCCAGCTGGGTGAGGAAGCTGCCGACCAGGCCCAGTACGGCGTACAGGCCGAACTGGGAGCGCAGTTGGTCCAGGAGGTAGGCCGAAGCGGAGTCGTCCGGGTCGACCGGGGGCGGGGTCGGCGCGGCGAACTGCAGGGGGAGCCGCAGCGCGAGCGAGACCCCCATCACGATGAGGCCCGCGAGCAGCGAGATGCCGAAGGTGCGCCACCAGGCGCCGCGCACCAGACGTACGGAACGCCGCAACGCCGTGAAGGGGCCCGCCGTTTCGAGGACCGCGGCCGTCGGGGCGAAGGCGAACAGGACGTACAGCCAGGCCGCGAGCGGCATCGTCAGCAGGAACAGCGGAAAGACCAGGCCGATGGGGATGATCGACTGGGTCATCATCAGGAAGAGGACGGAGAAGAGGACCAGCGCGAAAGCGGCCACCGGCAGCATCAGGATGAGCGAGAGCAGCAAGGTCACGGCCAGCACGGACGGCGTCCGTGACCACGCCCTGCGCCAGACCGCGCCGAACGTCGCCGGGCGGCCGAGGACCGCCTCGTGCAGCGTGGCGGCGCACGATGCCTGGATGAACGAGTTGATGACCAGCGTGGCGAGCATGAACAGCAGCCACACCAGGCCGAACGCGACCAGGATCGGCCTGCCGTCGTCCCACGAGAAGTCCGCGCCCGGTTCGTACACGGCCCGGACGTGCTCCCGGGTCGCGACGTAGGCGAGGCCGAGTCCGGCCACGATGACGACGGCGAGCAGGCCGTAGGCCGCGGCGGCGGTGCCGAACAGCGGCTTCGCGTAGCGCCGCATCGTCGCGAACGCGCCGCCGATGATGTGGTTGGCGCCAAGGGGCGCGAGGGGGATGACGCCCGGCTTGGGCGGCGGGGGCAGGGGTGCCCAGCTGCTGCCGTTCCAGCCCCAGCCGGGCGGTGGCCCGCCGTAGGGCCCGTACGGCCCGTATGGCCCCGGCGGTCCGCCGTAAGGCGCCTGTGGTCCCCACCCCGATGTGTCCGACATCGCTCTTGTGCTCCGTAGTGTCATGCGGCTGCTGCCGTGGTGTTCCTGTGGCCCCCCACAGTGATCGCGTCACCTTAGCCGGATTTCCCGACGGCTTTTGCGTACGGGCGTACACAACGTTATGTACACTCGTACGCATGGGATACGGACTGCTGGCCGCGGCCATCGCGGCGGAGGTGGCCGGGACGACGGCCATGAAATACAGCGAAGGGTTCAGCAGGCTCTGGCCCTCGCTGATCACCGTCGCCGGATATCTGATCGCGTTCACGCTGCTCGCGCAGACCCTGAAGACGCTGTCCGTCGGCACCGCCTACGCGATCTGGGCTGGGACAGGGACCGCCGCGGTCGCCGCCATCGGGATGCTCTTCATGGGCGAGTCCGCCGGCCTGGTCAAGATCTCGGGGATCGCCCTGGTGATCGCGGGCGTCGTCGTTCTCAACCTCGGCGGTGCGCATTGATGGCCCGGCGCTACGACCCCGAGCGGCGCCAGCGGATCATCGACGCCGCGATCCGGGTGGTGGGGGAGAAGGGGATCGGCGGGCTCAGCCACCGCTCGGTCGCAGCCGAGGCCGATGTGCCGCTCGGCTCGACCACCTACCACTTCAAGACACTCGACGAGCTGATGGTGGCCGCGCTGCGGCAGGCCAACGAGGGCTTCGCCAAGACGGTCACCGCGAGCGGCGCGTTCGAGGACACGCGGGTCGATCTCGCCGGTGAGCTCGCCAAGCTGCTCGGGGAGTGGCTCGCCGGGGACCGCGCGGATCTCGAGCTGGAGTACGAGCTCTACCTCTCCGCCCTGCGCAAGCCCGCGCTGCAGCCTGTCGCCGCGGAGTGCGGCGAGGGGCTCGCCGAGGTGCTGCGGCGGCGCACCGACCCCGTCACCGCGCAGGCGCTCGTCGCGCTCGTGGACGGGATCTGCCTGCAGGTGCTGCTCACGGGGGTGCGGTACGACGAGGCATACGCGCGCGAGGTGTTCAACCGGCTTGTTCCCTCGGGGGATTGCTCGGAGGATCGCTCGGGGGATTGACCGCCGCTGACGGCGGGCC
>NZ_BAAAUG010000142.1:0-10998 GCF_039533825.1 Streptomyces rectiviolaceus | reverse complement strand
CCTCCGTCGGCGAGCACGGCACGGACCGCTTCGACGGCTTCGTCGCCGGGGCCCGATGCGGCCGCAGCGACGGGCTGAGGCCGCCGCATGGGCTCGGGCGCGGCCTTGCGCGGTGCGGGCTCGGGCTCGCTGAAGGCGCTGACGGCCGGCTTCTCACCGCTCTCCACCGCGCGCACGGCGGCCAGCAGATCGGCGGCCTTGCCGCTGAGCTTGGCCCCGGCGTCGACAGGACCCTGCTTGGCGGCCTTCCGCTCGGCGATCCGCTCCTGGAGCTCCCGCTGGGCGGCGATCTCGGCCTCGGTCTCCGAGAGTTCCTTGCTTTCGGCGGCAGCGTCGGCAGTGGTGTCGGCGGTGGGCTCGGCGGCAGCGTCAGGACCGTCGGAGCCGGCGGTGGCGGTATCGGCCGCGCCCTCGACCTCCGGCGCCTCCGCCCCGGTGTCCTCCGCGGCGGCGGCCTCCGCTTCCTCCGCGGCAGCGGTTTCCGGCTCCGTACTCACAGCGTGCTCCAGTCCTGATCGGGGTAGCGGTGCACGGGCGCCGACACATCGTCGAGCGCCTGGCAGATCTCGTCAGGAAGACTAAGGGTCTCCACTGACAATGCGGCCGTGAGCTGCTGCGCGTTGCGCGCGCCGACGATCGGGGCGGTCACTCCGGGGCGGTCGCGCACCCAGGCGAGTGCGACTTGCAGGGGCGTGGCCGCGAGGCCGTCCGCCGCCGTGGCGACCGCGTCGACGATGCGGCTCGCGGCGTCGTCCAGGTAGGGCGCGACGAACGGCGCGAGATGCTCGGAGCCGCCGCGCGAGTCGGCAGGGGTGGCGTGGCGGTACTTCCCGGTGAGCACGCCGCGGCCGAGCGGCGACGAGGGCAGCAGGCCGACGCCCAGGTCCATCGCGGCGGGCAGCAGCTCCCGCTCGACGCCGCGCTGCAGCAGGGAGTACTCCATCTGCGTACTGGCCAGGCGCGACCGCGTCCCCGGGGCCGCGAGCTGCCATGTCGCCGCCTTGGCCAGCTGCCAGCCGGAGAAGTTCGAGATGCCCGCATAGCGCGCCCGGCCGCTGCTGACGGCGATGTCCAGGGCCTGGAGCGTCTCGTCCAACGGCGTGCAGGGATCGAAGGCGTGCAGCTGCCACAGGTCCACGTAATCCGTGCCCAGGCGGGCCAGGGACGCGTCGAGCGCGGAGAGGAGGTGGCCCCGCGAGCCGTCGAAGCGCCGGTCGGGGTCGGGCACGCTGCCCGCCTTGGTCGCGATGACCAGGTCGCGCCGCGGCACGAGCCGTTCTATGAGTCGGCCGAGGAGATACTCGGCCTCCCCGTCGCCGTACACATCGGCCGTGTCGACGAGGCTGCCGCCGGCTTCCCAGAACACCTTCAACAGATCGGCGGCGTCGCTCTCCTGGGTGTGGCCCCAGGTGAGGGTGCCGAGTCCGATCCGGGACACGCGAAGGCCGGTACGGCCGAGATGCCTCTGCTCCATGGGCGCTGAGATTACTGGCCGTGCTCCTGCGGCGTGAGGGGCTGTGGACAAACCTGCCCTGCAGACAACTCGGCGAACCCACCCGCGAGCCCGCCCGCCCCTGACGGGTCCCGCGCCCACGCGCTACAGTCCCCGGCACAGGGACGTTACTGCTCAGTAAGGGGATTCGGCCATGCAGCTCGGGATCAACCTCGGCTACTGGGGCGCGGGGATGGACGCGGACAACCTCGCCGTCGCCAAGGAGGCCGACAAGCTCGGCTACGCGGTCTGCTGGGCCGCCGAGGCATACGGCTCGGACGCCGCGACGGTGCTGTCCTGGGTGGCCGCGCAGACCGAACGCATCGACATCGGGTCCGCGATCTTCCAGATCCCGGCCCGGCAGCCCGCGATGACCGCCATGACCGCGGCCACGCTCGACTCGCTCTCCGGTGGCCGCTTCCGCCTGGGCCTCGGTGTCTCGGGACCGCAGGTCTCCGAGGGCTGGTACGGCGTGAAGTTCGACAAGCCGCTCGCCCGCACCCGCGAGTACGTCGAGATCGTGCGCAAGGCGATGACGCGCGAGCGCCTCAGCTACGAGGGCGAGCACTGGACGCTCCCGCTGCCCGACGGCCCGGGCAAGCCCCTCAAGCTCACGGTCCACCCGCAGCGCGAGCACATCCCGCTGTACGTCGCCGCGATCGGCCCCAAGAACCTGGAGCAGACCGGCGAGATCGCCGACGGCGCCCTGCTGATCTTCCCCTCGGCCGAGCACCTGGAGGAGACCGCCATCCGCCACCTGCGCGCGGGGCGCGAGAAGGCGGGCAAGACGATGGACGGCTTCGACGTCGTCCCGACGCTGCCGCTCGCGGTGGGCGACGACGTCAACGGCCTCGCGGACATGTTCCGCCCGTACACCGCCCTCTACGTGGGCGGCATGGGAAGCCGCAAGCAGAACTTCTACAACCAGCTCGCCCAGCGCATGGGTTACGAGAAGGAAGCCGCCGAGATCCAGGACAAGTACCTGTCCGGCGACAAGGCGGGAGCGGCGGCCGCGGTGCCGCACGAGCTGATCGACTCGACCACGCTGCTCGGCCCCGTGGACCGCATCGCCGAGCGGATGCAGGCCTACGCGGCTGCCGGGGTCACCACGCTCACGCTGGCGCCGGCCGGCTTCACGCTGGAGGAGCGGATCGCGGCTCTGCGCGCGGGTACGCAGGCGCTGGAGAGCGCTGGACTGGCGTAACCCGGAGGGAGAAGTTCTGCGGCCGTGGTGGGGGCTCGGGGGTCTTCCCCGCCACGGCCGTCACGGAGCACAACGCGTCATGGCGGCCCTCGGTTACGGCCCCGTCCGGGGGCAGCTGTCCTTCGTTCGGCGGAGCCGTTCGCGGCAGCTGTTGCCACACCCGCGTCATCGCCTTTGACTTGTTCTTTGCGGAGTTCGCGCGGAGGGCATGGAGGTGCCAGTGATGCTTTCGGCCAGGAGTGTCTTCGAGGAGATCCTCGACAACGACGAGTCGTTCCAGCTCTTCTGTTCCATCGCGGCCAGCGGAGAGTCCCAGGGCGGCTGGGAGAACGGGCGCATCGCCGCGCTGCTCCCCGAGAGCCAGCGCGCCCTCACGCACAAGGTCACCCGGCACGGCGCCGACGAGGACAAGCACGGGCGGATCTTCAACGCCCTCCTGAAGAAGCGTGGACTCGCACCCGTCCCGGTCCCGCCCGAGACCGACTACACCAGGCTCCTGGAGCGTCAGGGCATCGGCCTCGCGCACGAGAAGCTCCGCCGTGAAGAGCCGCTGACCGAGCGGGACGTCGTCGTCTACCTCTCGCACAGCCGCGTCACCGAACAGCGCGCCGCCGACCAGATGGACATGCTGGTCACGTACTTCGGCGACCACCCCGAGGTCGGCAAGGCCATCACGATGATCTGCCACGACGAGGACAACCACCTGGCGTACTGCCACGAGGAGTTGCTGCGCCTGGCGGCCGCGGGACAGGGGCGCATGATCCTGGACACCCTGCACGAGTGCGCCCGTGCCGAGACGCGCGTGTACCGGGACGTGAGCCTCGCCGTGATGGGCCACATGGGACGCATCCTCGGCTGGCCGAAGCCCAAGTCCGTGGCGCTCGCCTCGGGTGTCAACGCCATCTCCGCGTACGAAAGGCTCGGCGGCTGGCGGCGGATGGTGTCCCTGAAGATGCCCGAGCGGCGCGACGCCCTCGGCGGGCCCGCCACCACGGCCGCCGGGTTCGCCTGAGCCGCGCCGGGTGAGACGCGCCGAAGCTGCCCGCTAGAGCCAGCCGCGGTGCTTGAACAGCCGGTACAGGAAGAACTCGAGCGCGACCATCAGCAGGATCACGGCCGGGTAGGACCACAGCCAGCGCAGCTCGGGCATGTGGTCGAAGTTCATGCCGTAGACCCCCGCGATCATCGTGGGGACCGCGGCCATGGCGGCCCACGCCGAGATCTTCCGCATGTCGTCGTTCTGCCGCACGCTCATCTGCGCCAGGTGCGCGGAGAGGATGTCGGACACCAGGCGGTCGAGGCTGTCCACCCAGTCGTTCACGCGCGTCAGATGGTCGCTGACGTCCCGGAAGAAGGGCTGCGCCGTCTCCTTCACGAAGGGCACGTCGGGTGCGAAGGGGCCCGCTCCGGAGAGGCGCATCATGGGCATCGCCAACGGTCCCGTGGCCCGGCGGAACTCGACGATCTGCCGCTTGAACCGGTAGATCCTGGACGCCGTGTTGCGGCTGCCCCCGCTGTCGGGCGAGAAGACCTCCGCCTCCAGCTCCTCCAGGTCGGTCTGCAGCTCGCCCGCGACGTCCAGGTAGTGGTCGACCGTGGCGTCCGCGACCGCGTACAGGACGGAGGTCGGACCGTGCTTGAGCATCTCGGGCTCCGCCTCCATGCGATGGCGTACGACACCGAGAGGCGAGCCCTCGCCGTGCCGGACCGTCACCACGAAGGCGTCGCCGATGAAGACCATGACCTCGCCCGACGAGACGGCGTCGCTGTCCGCCTCGTACACGACCGGCTTGAGGACCACGAACAGCGAGTCGTCGAACATCTCCAGCTTGGGCCGCTGGTGCGCCTTCAAGGCGTCCTCCACGGCCAGCGGATGCAGCCCGAACTCCCTGCTGACCTCGTCGAACTCCGCTTCCGTCGGTTCGTAGAGGCCCACCCAGACGAAGGCGTCCCCGGCGGTACGTGCCTCGTCGAGGGCATCGGAGAAGTCCGCCTCGCACTCGGTCCGGCGCCCGTCCCTGTACATCGCGCAGTCCACGATCACGGAGCGCATTCTTCCGAACCTCTGCTCGGGGCGCACCCCCGCGTCGGCTTAGGCTGGCCCGCATGCCCACGCTGATCCTCGTCCGGCACGGACGATCCACCGCCAACACCGCGGGCCTGCTCGCCGGGTGGACCCCCGGCGTGGCCCTGGACGAGCGCGGCGCCGCACAGGCCGCTCAGCTCCCCGGACGCCTCGCGGACCTGCCGCTCGCCGAAGTCGTCACGAGCCCGCTCCAGCGCTGCCAGGAGACCGTCGCGCCGCTGCTCGCGGCCCGGCCGGACCTTCGGGCGCACACCGACGACCGCATCGGGGAGTGCGACTACGGCGACTGGTCGGGCCGCAAGCTGGCCGAGCTGTCCGACGAACCGCTGATGGAGGTCGCACAGCAGCATCCGTCGGCGGCCGCCTTCCCGGGCGGCGAGTCCATGCGCGCCATGCAGACGCGGGCGGCCGAGGCGGTACGCGAGTGGAACGCGCGCGTGGAGCGCGAGCACGGCCCCGACGCCGTGTACCTGATGTGCTCGCACGGCGACATCATCAAGTCCCTTGTCGCGGACGCCATCGGACTCCACCTGGACCTCTTCCAGCGCATCTCCGTGGAGCCCTGTTCCGTCACCGCCATCCGCTTCACGCGCCTGCGGCCCTTCCTCGTACGCCTGGGGGACACCGGCGACTTCGGGTCGCTCGCGCCCCGCGTGGAGCCGCCGGGCAGCGACGCGGCGGTGGGTGGCGATGCGGGAGCACCGTGATCGTCGCCCGCAGTAGGGTGCAGTCGTCGCGTCGAACAGGCGCAAATGATCAACCGCAGTCGATCCCAATGGAGACAGGACGTGTCGCGTCAGGTGTTCCTCTACGACCCGCCGGAACGCTTCGTGGCCGGAACGGTCGGGCTCCCCGGACGGCGGACCTTCTTCCTCCAGGCCTCCGCGGGAGTCCGGGTGACCAGTGTCGCCCTGGAGAAGACTCAGGTGGCCGCGCTCGCCGAACGCATGGAAGAGCTGCTCGACGAGGTCGTGCGCCGCAGTGGCGGCAACGCGCCCGTGCCCGCTGTCGCGCCCCCCGAGGTCGGTGACAGCGCGCCCCTGGAATCACCCGTCGAGGAAGAGTTCCGTGTCGGCACGATGGCGCTCGCCTGGGACGGCGACGAGGAGCGCATGATCGTCGAGGCGCAGGCTCTGGTCGAGCTGGACGCCGAGTCGGACGAGGATCTCGCCGAAGCCGAGGAAAGGCTTCTGCAGGACGAGGAGAACGGGCCGCCGATGCTGCGCGTCCGGCTCACCGGGGCGCAGGCGCGCGCGTTCGCCAAGCGCGCCCTCGACGTCGTGAACGCGGGGCGGCCGCCGTGCCCGCTGTGCAGCCTCCCGCTCGACCCGGAAGGACACGTATGCCCGCGGCAGAACGGATACCGGCGGGGCGCGTGAGTCCCCCCGGCGTGGACGCGTCCGCCGGCGTCATGGACCTGCTCGCCCGGGGCGAGCTGACCGTCCGGGGCCGGATCCGTGAGGCCTCGAACGCGGTGCTCTACTGCTCCGTCTCGTACGAGGGGCAGGAAGCCGCCTGCGTCTACAAGCCGGTCGCCGGGGAGCGTCCCCTGTGGGATTTCCCCGACGGGACGCTCGCGCAGCGGGAGATGGCCGCGTACGAGGTCTCCGAGGCGACGGGGTGGGGCCTGGTCCCGCCGACGGTCCTGCGGGAGGGGCCGCACGGCGAGGGCATGTGCCAGCTGTGGATCGAGGGCTCGGACTCCGACCCGGAATCCTCCGGGGACGGTGGCGAGCTGCTGGCCCTCGTCGAGGGCGCGGAGCCCGGTGAGGGCTGGAAGGCGATCGGCTTCGCCGACGTGGGGGAGGGGCGTACGGCGCTCCTCGTGCACGCGGACGACGAGCGGCTGCGGCGGCTCGCGGTGCTCGACGCGGTGATCAACAACGCGGACCGCAAGGGTGGGCACCTGCTGACCGACGCCGGCCGCCTGTACGGCATCGACCACGGGGTCACCTTCAATGCCGAGGACAAGCTGCGGACGCTGCTGTGGGGGTGGGCGGGGGAGCCGCTGACCGCCGAGGCGGTGGGGGCGCTGGAGTCCCTGCGGGACGGGCTGACAGGGGAGGCGCCGCTGGCCCTGCGGCTGGGGAAACTGATCACTGGCGCGGAGGTGGACGCGCTCCGCGCGAGGGTGGACGCCCTGCTGGCGTCCGGGAAGCACCCCGTACCCGGCGGGGAGTGGCCGGCCATTCCGTGGCCGCCGGTTTAACCGATACCCCGAGGCTTCGGCGTTGTGCCCACCCTTCCCCAAGCTCTCGACTTCGCTCGACCAGGGGAGACCCCAATCGCCCTGCGGAACGCCTGCCCACAACGGGGGAAACGGGCGAGAACAAGCCGGTCCGAGGCGCCCCCGCCAGGCCCCCCACTCGTATACGGACGCTCCGTCCGGTTAGGCTCATGGAATGCATGCCTGGCCCGCTTCTGAGGTCCCCGCCCTGCCTGGCAAGGGCCGCGACCTCCGGATCCACGACACCGCGACCGGTGGTCTTGTCACCCTTGACCCCGGCCCCGTCGCCCGTATCTACGTCTGCGGCATCACTCCGTACGACGCCACCCACATGGGTCACGCGGCGACCTACAACGCGTTCGACCTCGTGCAGCGCGTGTGGCTCGACACCAAGCGGCAGGTTCATTACGTCCAGAACGTGACCGACGTGGACGACCCGCTCCTGGAACGCGCCATCCGCGACGGCAAGGACTGGGTGGAGCTCGCCGAGGGCGAGACCGCCTTGTTCCGTGAGGACATGACCGCCCTGCGGCTGCTCCCGCCGCAGCACTACATCGGAGCCGTCGAGGCGATACCCGGCATCGTGCCGCTCGTCGAGCGGCTCCGGGACATGGGCGCCGCCTATGAGCTGGAGGGGGACGTCTACTTCTCCGTCGAGTCAGACCCCCACTTCGGTGAGGTGTCCGGGCTCGACGCCGCCGCGATGAAGCTGCTCTCCGCCGAGCGCGGTGGTGACCCGGACCGCCCGGGCAAGAAGGACCCGCTCGACCCGATGCTCTGGATGGCCGCCCGTGAGGGCGAGCCGAGCTGGGACGGTGCCTCGCTCGGCCCTGGCCGCCCCGGCTGGCACATCGAGTGCGTGGCCATCGCCCTTGACCACCTGGGGATGGGCTTCGACGTGCAGGGCGGCGGATCCGATCTCGCCTTCCCGCACCACGAGATGGGTGCCTCGCACGCCCAGGCCCTCACCGGCGAGTACCCCTTCGCCAAGGCGTACGTCCACGCCGGCATGGTCGCCCTGGACGGCGCGAAGATGTCCAAGTCCAAGGGCAACCTCGTCTTCGTGTCGAAGCTGCGGCGGGACGGGACCGACCCGGTCGCCATCCGCCTCGCGCTGCTCGCCCACCACTACCGCGCCGACTGGGAGTGGACCGACTCCGTCCTGACCGAGGCCGAGGAGCGCCTCGGCCGGTGGCGTGCGGCCGTCTCGCGGCCCGACGGCCCCGACGCCGATGCGCTGATCGAGGAGATCCGCGACGCCCTCGCGAACGACCTGGACGCTCCGACGGCGCTCGCCGCCGTGGACCGCTGGGCCGCCCGCCAGGACGCCGAGGGAGGCACGGACGAGGGCGCCCCCGGCGTCGTGTCGCGTGCGGTCGACGCATTGCTCGGCGTGGCCCTGTAGCAGTTTCCCCGCCGGACGGGCTTCCCATCGGCTCCGTCCCGCGTATCCGCAACCGCATGGGCCGCTCCGGAAATCCAGGAGCGGCCCATCAAAGTCCATGGCCCTGGCACCTGTTGAGGCGCTAGACCACCGGGCATGAGATCACCCACGCGCCTCAGACGGGCGGCCGTCGCCGCCGCCCTGCTCGGCCTCCTCGCGGTGTTCGCCGGTCCCGGTGGCGGCGCCGCGCAGGCCGCCGACGATCCCGCGACCACGGTCGGGGACGTCACGGACTTCGCCGCCGACGGCTCCGTCTACCGGCTCACCGCGGGCAAGGCCGAGGCCCGCGTCAGTTTCGTGTCGACCGAGACATTCCGGCTCGAACTCGCCCCCGAGGGCGACTTCACCGACCCGACGGGCAAGGACATCGTCCTGCCGCAGGGCGACCCGCCGCGCACCAAGTGGGCCGACAAGGGCGACCGCTACGAACTGAGCACCTCCAAGGTGACCCTGCGCGCCTACAAGTCGCCGCTGCGCTTCGCCCTCCACCGCTCCGACGGCACCCAGGTCTGGGCCGAGTCCAAGGGCCTGAGCTGGACGAAGGACGCCACCACACAGAGCCTGGCCCGCGGCGCCGACGAGCAGTACTACGGCGCCGGGATGCAGAACGGGCGCGGCAACACCTCGCACCGCGGCAAGAAGGTCGAGGTGAGCGTCGACTACAACTGGGACGACGGCGGGCACCCCAACTCCGTGCCCTTCTACCTGTCTTCGGAGGGCTACGGCGTCTTCCGGAACACCTACGCTCCCAACACCTACTACTTCGCGGAGCCGGTGACGGCCACCGCCAAGGAACAGCGCTTCGACGCCTACTACTTCGCGGGACGCGGCAGCGACGCCGCCAAGGACGTCATCGGGCAGTACACGAAGCTCACCGGAAAGCCCTTCCTGCCGCCCGTCTACGGGTTGGAGATCGGTGACGCCGACTGCTATCTCCACAACGCCAACCAGGGCGAACGGCACACCCTGGACTCCCTGAAAGTCGCGGACGAGTACCTCAAGCACGACATGCCCAACGGCTGGATGCTCGTCAACGACGGCTACGGCTGCGGCTACGAAGACCTCGCCGAGACCGCCAAGGGCCTCCAGGACCGCGACATGCAGCTCGGCCTGTGGACCGAGGACGGCCTCGACCAGATCGCCGACCAGGTGAAGGCGGGCCAGCGCGTCGCCAAGCTCGACGTCGCCTGGGTCGGCGACGGCTACAAGAAGGCGCTCGACGGCTGCAAGGACGCCTACAAGGGCATCGAGGACAACAGCGACGCCCGCGGCTTCACCTGGGCCCCCGAGAGCTGGTCGGGCGCCCAGCGCTGCGGAGTGCAGTGGTCCGGCGACCAGAGCGGCAGCTGGGAGTACATCCGCTGGCAGATACCGACGTACGCGGGCGCGACCATGTCCGGCCTGGCCTACACGACCGGTGACGTGGACGGCATCTTCGGCGGCAGCGCCAAGACGTACGCGCGTGATCTGCAGTGGAAGTCGTTCCTGCCGGTCACGATGACGATGGACGGCTGGGCCGCCACCGACAAGCAGCCCTTCCGCCACGGCGAGCCCTACACCTCCATCAACCGCAAGTACCTGAAGCTGCACGAATCGCTGCTGCCCTACTTCTACTCGTACGGCCACGAGGCGACGAAGACCGGCGTCGGCGCCGTGCGTCCGCTGGCCCTCGAATACCCCGACGACCCGAAGGCCGCCACCGACGCCGCCAAGTACGAGTTCCTGACGGGCGAGGACTTCCTCGTCGCGCCCGTCTACAAGGACACGACCGTCCGGGACGGCATCTACCTGCCCAAGGGGACGTGGACCGACTACTGGAGCGGCCGTACCTATCAGGGGCCGACGACCGTCGACGGCTACAGCGCGCCGCTCGACACCCTGCCGCTCTTCGTCAAGGGCGGTGCCACCGTGCCGATGTGGCCCGGCGGCATCAGGTCCTACAAGGACCGCACCGCCGACTCGCCCCTCGCCTGGGACATCTACCCGCAGGGAAAGTCCTCCTTCGAGCTGTACGAGGACGACGGCGTGACCCGACAGCACCGCGACGGCAAGTACGCCACCCAGCGCGCCGACGTCGACGCGCCGCGCTCCGGGGCGGGCGACGTGCGGGTGCGGATCGGCGCGAGCAAGGGGGAGTTCAGCGGCAAGCAGACCAAGCGGCCGTACGCGTTCACGCTGCACACCGGTGACGCGCCGGGCCGAGTGGATCTCGGCGGCGACAAGCTGCCGCGGTTCACTTCGAAGGAGGCGTACGAGAAGGGGGCACAGGGCTGGTTCTACGACCGGGACGACCGGGGCGGTGTGGTCAAGGTGAAGACGGCCGCGCTCCGTACGGACCGGGCGTTCGAGATCGAGCTCGACGACACCAGCGCGGTCGGCGGTGCCGTGCCCGGCGCGAGCGCCGCGCTGAGCGCCCCCGCCGGACAGGAACTCGGCGCGGGAGCGGCGGGCAAGGTCGCCGTCGACGTCACGGCCGGGACGCGGGACGCCACCGGCGTCGACGTCACCCTGGACGTGCCGGACGGCTGGACCGCGGGCACCGCCC
>NZ_BAAAUG010000141.1:28735-58229 GCF_039533825.1 Streptomyces rectiviolaceus | reverse complement strand
TGGGCTGGGTGCGGGCGCGCGCGGGTGTGGGTGCGGCGGGGGCTCAGGGCGCGGCCGTGCGCCGTGGGGTGCCGGGGTGGCCGTGCGGTGTGGGGCGTGGGCCGCTGGGGGGCGGGTGGGGTGGCGTGCTGAGTTAGGCGCGCAGGCGTAGGCCCCGTGGGGTGGCGTGGAAGCCTGCTCCTTCCAGGAGGGGGGCGAAGGGGGAGGTCAGGGCGGAGCTTCCGTTGATGCGCTCGACCGTGACCGTGCCGAGTGAGCCCGCTCGGGCCGCGGCGGCGAGGGCTTCGGCGGCGGCGTGCAGGCGGGCGTCTTCGGTGGCAGGGGCGTCGTCACCCGGGGTCGAGGGCCAAGCCAGCAAGGTCTTGCCGCCGCGTTCCATGTAGAGGGTCAGTTCGCCGTCGACGAGGACGACCAGGGAGCCCGCCTTGCGGCCCGGCTTGTGGCCCGCGTCGGTCGGCGGATCGGGCCAGGGGAGCGCGGCTCCGTAGGCGTTGGCCGGGTCGGCGGCGGCCAGGACGATGGCCTGGGTCTCGGAGGGGCGCGGGGCGTAATTCATGGCGGACGGTGAACTGTCCGCGCGGTCGCGGGCGTTCGCCGCCGCGCGCAGTCGGTCCACCGCGCCGTCCATGGCGAACTGGGCGGCGCCGAGCCCCTCGACGACGTAGCCGCGGCGCGCCTGGCCGCTGTCCTCGAAGGCGGACAGGACGCGATACGTCGCCGAGAAGCCGCCCTCGACTCCCTCGGCCGCTACCGCCCCACGGGTCACTACGCCGTGCCGGTCCAGGAGGGTGCGGGCCAGGGCGTGGGCGCGCAGGGTGGGGTCGGGTTCGTGGGCTGGGAGCAGCGACCAGCGGCCCGCCACGGTCGGCGGTCCCGTACGCGACGTGGGGCGGGCGGCGGCCGTCAGTGTGCCGTAGCGCCCGCGCGGGGCGGTGCGCTTGGCGCGGTGGGCCGTGGAGCCCGCGGTGCGGCCCGAGCCGAGGAGCGAGCGCATGGGAGCGAGCGTGTCGTTCGTGAGCCGTCCGGACCAGGCCAGATCCCAGATCACGTCGGCCAGTTGGGGATCGGAGACCTCGGGGTGGGTCGTGGCGCGGGCCTGGTCGGCGATCTGCCGGAAGAACAGGCCGTACCCCCCGGAGAGGGTGTCGAGGACCGATTGGTGGAGCGCGGTGAGCTCCAGGGGGTGCGCCGGCGGCAGGAGCAGGGGCGCCGTGTCGGCCAGATAGAGGGAGACCCAGCCGTCCTTCCCGGGGAGAGACCCGGCCCCGGCCCACACCACCTCTCCGGCGGCGGTGAGTTCGTCGAGCATCGCCGGTGCGTAGCCGGAGACGCGGGAGGGCAGGACGAGCTTCTCGAGGGCGGACGCGGGCACGGTGGCCCCCTGCAACTGCTCGATGGCGCGCACCAGTCCGTCCACGCCTCGCAGGCCGTGCCCGCTCAAGTGCTGCCACTGGGGCAGGAACTGGGCGAGTGCGGCGGGCGGCACAGGCTCCAGTTCATGCCGGAGCGCTGCCAGGGAGCGGCGGCGCAGGCGGCGCAGGACGGTGGCGTCGCACCACTCCTGGCCGATGCCCGCCGGATGGAACTCTCCTTGTACGACACGTCCGTTCGCGGCGAGGCGCTGCAGCGCGCCCTCGGTGACCGCGGCGCCGAGGCCGAAGCGGGCCGCCGCCGCCGTTGAGGTGAACGGGCCGTGCGTGCGTGCGTACCGCGCGATGAGGTCGCCGAGGGGGTCCTTGACGGGCTCGGTGAACGCTTCCGGGACGCCGACCGGCAGTGCGGTGCCCAACGCGTCGCGCAACCGGCCCGCGTCCTCGATCGCCGCCCAGTGGTCGGCCCCGGCGATGCGGACGCTGATCGCGCGGCGGGCGGAGGCCAGCTCCTGCGCCCACTGAGGCTCGGCGCCGCGCTCGGCCAACTCGGCGCCGGTGAGCGGCCCGAGGAGGCGCAGCAGATCGGCGACGCCTTCGATGTCCTTGACGCGGCGGTCCTCCGTGCGCCACTGGAGCTCCTGCTCCAGTTCCGCCAGGACGTCCGCGTCGAGCAGCTCGCGCAGCTCGGCCTGGCCGAGGAGCTCGGAGAGGAGTCGGGAGTCCAGGGAGAGGGCCGCCGCGCGCCGCTCGGCGAGCGGTGAGTCGCCTTCGTACAAGAACTGCGCCACGTACCCGAACAGGAGCGAGCGGGCGAACGGGGACGGCTCGGGCGTGGTCACCTCGACGAGCCGGACCTTGCGGGACTCGATGTCGCCCATCAGTTCCGTGAGGCCGGGGACGTCGAAGACGTCCTGGAGGCACTCCCTGACCGCTTCCAGGACGATGGGGAAGGACCCGAACTCGCTGGCCACCTGGAGCAGTTGCGCGGCGCGCTGGCGCTGCTGCCACAGGGGCGTGCGCTTTCCGGGGCTGCGGCGCGGCAGCAGCAGCGCGCGGGCGGCGCACTCGCGGAAGCGCGAGGCGAACAGGGCCGAGCCGCCCACCTGGTCGGTGACGATCTGGTTGACCTCGCCCTTGTCGAAGGCGACGTCTCCCGCTCCTACGGGCGCCTGATCGCTGTCGTACTCCAGATGCTGGTCGGTGGGCTCCTGGTCGAGCAGGTCCAGGCTCATCAGGTCGGCGTCCGGCAGGCGCAGCACGATGCCGTCGTCGGCGTGCATGACCTGGGCGTCCATGCCATACCGCTCGGCCAGCCTGGAGGTGAGGGCCAGGGCCCAGGGAGCGTGCACCTGCGCGCCGAACGGGGAGTGCACCACGACCCGCCAGTCGCCCAGCTCGTCGCGGAACCGCTCGACCACGATCGTGCGGTCGTCCGGGATGTGGCCGCAGGCCTCACGCTGCTCGGCGAGGTACGTCAGGATGTTGTCGGCCGCCCAGTCGTCCAGGCCCGCGGCCAGCAGACGCACGCGCGCGTCGTCGCGCGACAGGGAGCCGACCTCCCGGAGGAACGCGCCCACCGCACGGCCCAGTTCGAGCGGGCGGCCCAGCTGGTCGCCCTTCCAGAAGGGGAGCCGTCCCGGGACGCCGGGCGCGGGGGAGACGAGCACGCGGTCGCGTGTGATGTCCTCGATGCGCCAGGAGCTGGTGCCGAGCGTGAAGACGTCGCCCACCCGGGACTCGTAGACCATCTCCTCGTCGAGCTCTCCGACGCGGCCTCCGCCCTTCTTGGGGTCGGCGCCGGCGAGGAAGACCCCGAAGAGGCCGCGGTCGGGAATCGTGCCCCCGGAGGTGACCGCGAGGCGTTGCGCGCCCGGCCGCCCGGTGACGGTGCCGGCGATGCGGTCCCAGACCACGCGGGGCCGCAACTCCGCGAAGGCGTCCGACGGATAGCGGCCCGCGAGCATGTCCAGGACGGCCGTGAACGCCGACTCCGGGAGCGAGGCGAAGGAGGCAGCACGGCGGACCAGGGCAAGGAGGTCATCCACCTGCCAGGTGTCGAGGGAGACGATCGCGACGAGCTGCTGTGCCAGGACGTCCAGGGGGTTGGCGGGGACGCGCAGCGACTCGATGGAGCCGGTCCGCATCCGCTCGGTGACCACGGCGGCCTGCACCAGGTCCCCTCGGTACTTGGGGAAGACGACGCCGGTGGAGACCGCGCCCACCTGGTGTCCCGCCCGGCCGACCCGCTGCAGGCCGGAGGCCACGGAGGGCGGTGACTCGACCTGGATCACCAGATCGACCGCCCCCATGTCGATGCCGAGCTCCAGGCTGGACGTGGCGACGACGGCCGGCAGGCGGCCCGCCTTCAGGTCCTCCTCGACGAGCGCGCGCTGCTCCTTGGAGACCGAGCCGTGATGGGCCCGGGCGAGGACCGGAGGAGCGCCCTTGGCCGCGCCCGACTCGGCCATCAGCTCCGCGGGGGAGTGGTCTTCGGGGAGGGGCTCGCCCGTCGCGCGTTCGTACGCGATCTCGTTGAGCCTGTTGCACAGGCGCTCCGCGAGGCGGCGTGAGTTGGCGAACACGATCGTCGAGCGGTGTGCCTGGACGAGGTCGGTGATGCGCTCCTCGACGTGCGGCCAGATCGAGGGGCGCTCCGCGCCCTGGTCGGAGTCGGCGACCGGGGATCCGCCGAGCTCGGCGAGGTCCTCGACCGGCACGACCACGGACAGGTCGAACTCCTTGCCGGACGGCGGCTGGACGATCTCCACCCTGCGCTGCGGGGACAGATAGCGCGCCACCTCGTCCACCGGGCGGACCGTCGCCGACAGGCCGATGCGGCGGGCGGGCCTGGGCAGCAGCTCGTCGAGCCGCTCCAGGGAGAGGGCGAGGTGGGCGCCGCGCTTGGTGCCCGCGACGGCGTGCACCTCGTCCAGGATCACCGTCTCGATGCCCGTCAGCGCGTCCCGCGCGGCAGAGGTGAGCATCAGGAAGAGCGACTCGGGTGTGGTGATCAGGATGTCCGGCGGGCGCGTGGCCAGGGAGCGGCGCTCGGCGGGCGGGGTGTCGCCCGAGCGGATGCCGACCCGCACCTCGGGCTCGGGGAGGCCGAGGCGCACGGACTCCTGGCGGATACCGGTCAGCGGGCTGCGCAAATTGCGCTCCACGTCGACCGCGAGGGCCTTCAGCGGAGACACGTACAGCACCCGGCAGCGCTTCTTGGGGTCGGCGGGTGGCGGGGTCGAGGCCAGCTGGTCGAGGGCGGCGAGGAACGCGGCCAGCGTCTTGCCGGAGCCGGTCGGCGCGACGACCAGCACGTCCGAGCCCTCGCCGATGGCCTTCCACGCCCCGGCCTGCGCGGACGTGGGCGCGGAGAAGGCCCCCGTGAACCAGCTGCGGGTCGCGGGGGAGAACCCATCAAGGGCGCCGGGGGCACTGGATGCGGACCTGACCATGACCCCATCGTGCACCCCGCCACTGACAACGGCGCCGACCTGCGGAAAAGGGCTTGCGTGGCTGCCGCAGAATGGGGTCATGGCAGGTTCGGCGGAGCATGCGCGGCACTGGCGGTACGCGGAGCTGCCCGGGGTCGACCTGCTGCGTGCCCACTACATCAACAAGACGTTCGTGCGGCACACCCACGAGCACTTCGTGATCGCCGCGATCGCCGAGGGCGTCGACGTCTTCCACCACGGCGGCGCCGATCAGCACGCGGGGCCCGGAACCCTCGCCCTGGTCAACCCCGACACTCCGCACACGGGCCGGGCGGGTGTGCCCGAGGGATGGCGGTACGCGGCGGTCTACCCGTCGCCGGATCTCGTCGCCGCCATCGCGGCCGAGACCACCGGCATCCGCGGTACCCCAGGCTTCATCCGCCCGGTGCTCGAGGACCCGTACGCCGTCACCCTCGTCCACCGGGTGCTGCGTGCCGCGGAGGAGGGCAACGCGCTCGCCGCCGACACCCTGCTGCGGGTGGCAGTGACGCGGCTGCTGCGGCTGAACGGCGGACCCGCCCCCCAGCGTGCCGTGCGTACGGCGGGCGCCAGGATCGCGGCACGCGCGCGCGGCGTCCTCGAGGAGCGGCTGGCCGACCCGCCGAGCCTGGAGCGGCTCGCCACCGACCTCGGAGTCGGCCCCTTCGCCCTGCTGCGGTCCTTCCGAGACGCGTACGGGATGCCTCCGCACGCGTGGCTCACCGACGCGCGTGTGCGCGCCGCACGGCGCCTCCTGGACGCGGGAACGACACCCGCTCAGGCCGCCGTCGCCGTGGGCTTCACCGATCAGCCGCACCTGAACCGGCACTTCACACGGATCGTCGGGGTGCCTCCGGGGGCGTATCAGCGCGAGCGCAAGAACGTACAAGACGGGGAATCGGCCCTGCTCGTACCGTCCGGCGTGTGGCAGAACAGACGACACCCGCAGATATAGCTCCAGCCATGACCGAGCACGACGACGACCAGGTCCCAGGGACACCGGAGAAACCCGATTCCGCCGTGGTCCGCGACGCCCTCGGCGTCGGGATCGCCGTCGGGCTCTCCGGCTTCGCCTTCGGAGTGACCTCGGCCGGCAGCGGACTCACCGTGCTGCAGACCTGTGCGCTGAGCCTGCTTGTCTTCACCGGTGCCTCGCAGTTCGCGCTGGTCGGGGCGCTCGCGGGCGGCGGGAACCCGTTCACCGCCGCGGCCGGTGCCTTCTTCCTCGGCGTGCGCAACGCGTTCTACGGACTGCGGCTCTCGCAGTTGCTGGCTCTCCCGCGCGCGGTGCGCCCGTTCGCCGCCCACTGGGTCATCGACGAGACCACCGCCGTCTCGCTCGCACAGCCGACACGGCGCGCCGCCCGCATCGGCTTCACCGTCACCGGGCTGAGCCTCTACCTGTTGTGGAACCTCACCACGTTCCTCGGGGCGCTCGGCGCCGAGGCCATCGGCGACACCGACGCGTGGGGGCTCGACGCCGCGGGACCCGCGGTCTTCCTGGCGCTGCTCGCGCCGATGCTGCGGACGACCACGGAGCGGGCGGTGGCGGCGATCGCGGTCGTCCTGGGGCTCGGCCTGCTGCCCGTGCTGCCCGCGGGAGTGCCGGTCCTGGTGGCCGCTCTCGCCGTACCGGCCGTGCTCTACGTAGAGGGCCGCAAGGCCGCAGCCAAGGAAGACGCACGCCCCAACGACACCCAGAAGGAAGAGCGTTGAACATCTGGATCGCGATCGGCGTGACCTTCGTCGGTTGCTACCTCGTGAAGCTCGCGGGCCTGCTCGTACCCGTGGGCGCCCTGGAACGCCCGCTCGTCAAGCGCATGGCCGCCCTGCTGCCCGTGGCGCTGCTCGCCGCGCTCACGGCCCAGCAGGCCTTTGCCGAGGGGCCGGTCCTGCAGCTGGACGCGAAGGCCCTGGGGCTCGCGGCGGCGGCCGTGGCGCTGCTGCTGCGCGCACCGTTCCTGGTCGTCATCGGGGCAGCGGTGGTCGTCACCGCGGGGTTGCGGGCGCTCACGGGCTGACCGCTGCCGCCTTCCCCGTCGCCTCGAACACCCGAGCCCGTCACGCACAGGCCCCGTGGGTAATGTGACGCGTCACAATCGCGGCCCCGCCCCCGGAGAGGAAACACCGTGGCGCTGTCCTTCGAAGCCAGGTCCCTCGCGGCGCGGTGCGAGCCCAGGGTCAATGAACTGGCCCGCAGGATGGCCCGTGAGTCGTTCGAGGAACTGCCCGGGTACGCGGAACTCCCCGACGACGTGAAGGACCTGGAGATAGCCGCCACCGCACGCCACGGAGTGCGCCTCTTCCTGCGCCGCGTCACGGATCAGCCCGGCAGTCACCGGCTCTTCCGCGACCGGGCCGCACAGCGCGCGGAAGAGGGCATGCCGCTGCACCTCCTGCTGCGTACGCACGCCCTGGGGGTCTACGTCCTGTGGCAGACGCTGCGTGACGTGGCACGCCCCGGCGAGGAGGCGGCCCTGGTCGAACTCGTGGACGTGCTGTTGCAGTCGCACCCCGCCGTCGTCGGGGCCGTGGCCGAGACCTACCTGGACGAGCGCTCCGCACTGGAGGCCGAGCAGCGCGCCCAGCGCGGCTCCCTGATCCGCGGCCTCCTCGACGGCATGGTGCCGCCCGGCCATGTGCTCCTCGACCAGCTGCGCCTGGCGGGGCCCTCGCTCGTCCTCGCGGTCGGCTTCGACGGGGCGCCCGCCGAAGGCCCCGTGGCGGTACGGCGGCGGCTGCGGCGCGTGCAGACCGCGCTGGACCACGCCTTCGACCTGGAGGTGCTCGCGCTCCTGGAGGCAGACGGGGGCCGGGTCATCGTGCCCAAGGAGTGCCTGCCCCCCGAGGACCTTCCGCGCCGTCTCAGCAAGGCCTGCGACCTTCCCGTACGCGTCGCCGCCGTGGACGCCGCCGGGCCCGGGGCCGTGACCGATGCGGCCCGTACCGCGACCGAGATACTGCGCATCACGCGCGCGTGCGGGATGCCTCCGGGACTGCACCGCATGGACGACGTGCTTCTGGAGTACCACCTCTCCCGCCGCAACGAGAGCAGCCACCTCATCTCCGCGCTGCTCGACCCGGTCGCCGACCGACCCGAGCTCCTGGAGACGCTGCGCACCCACCTCGGCCATCAGCAGACCGAGGGCGACCGCCGCCGCCCTCGGTCTGCACCCCAACACCGTCGACAACCGCCTCGCCAAGATCGGCGAACGCACCGGCATCGACCTGTCGGCCCCCCGAGGCACGGCTTTGGCCATCGCGGCGCTGCTGCTGCGGGAGGCCGAGGAGGCTCCCTCAGGTGATGGAGCGTCCGTACGCCCGTAGCGTGCGCAGCGCCTCGATGGTGACCATCGGGCGCGCTTCGAGGGCGATGCTCGGGGCCCACTGGCGCTTGGAGGTCCCCTCATGCGTTGAGCTGGTTGAGCCATGGGGGAAGATCGGCCAGCCGCCGTCCTCCTGCTGGTCCTGCTCGAGGTGGTCCAGGGAGCGCGCCATTTCCTCATCGGTGAACCACGCGCGCGCGAGCGACTCGGGAGCCTTCGCGTAGTCGTGCGCGAAGTGGTGCTCACCCGGTGCGTATCCGGGCGCCACGGGATACGCGTCAAGACGCTCGGGTTCGAGCGCCACGAGGTGCTGCTCCCGCGCGATCCTGCCGAGCCGGTCGGCGGCCGCCTCCGCGCGCGGGCGGTCGGGTGCCCCGTCGAGGAAGGCGACGGCCGCCTGGATCTCGTACGGATGGGACTTCTCGAGGGACTCGACGGCGGCCCAGCAGAAGTCGGTGGCCCTGAACAGCCAGGCGTGCCACACCTCGTTGCGGTGCAACAGGCCCACCACGGGGCCGGTGGCGAGGAGTTCGCTCGGCGGATCGTCCACCACGGGCACGAACGGTGCCGAGGGATAGCCGCGCTGGCTGGGATGGATCCCCGGAAGGGCGCCGTCGGACGTCGACACCGACGTCAGATAGCGGCACACGCGCTCCACCCGCTGCCCGCCGCAGCGTCGGATCGAGTCCAGGACGCGCAGCGCGTGCCCGGCGTGCAGGGGCTGGCTGACGGGGCCGCGCAGATTCGGTTCGAGCGCGTATCCGTACCCGCCGTCCGCGGTGTCGTACGCGGCCAGGGCGGTCTCGACCGCGTCGGCCGACGGGCCGGCTCCGGTGCCGCCCGTGCCGCCCAGGAAGTGGTACGCGAACCGCCGCTGCTCGAGGACGCGCGCGGTGAGCCAGACGAAGTGCTCGGCGCGTGCGACCGGCGAGGGCGCGGCATGCGGGGATGCTCCGGTTTCGGCCATGCACAGACCGTAGGGCCGGAAAGCGCCTTCGGTGAGCCCCTGCGTCGGGCTGCACTCTCAAGGGCGGGATACTGACGGCATGCGGTTGACGGTTTTCTGGGAGCGGATGGCGGACCACTTCGGACAGGGGTACGCCGACTCGTTCGCTCGCGATCACGTGATGGCGGAGCTCGGTGGGCGCACGGTGCATCAGGCACTGGACGCGGGCTGGGACGCCAAGGACGTCTGGCGCGCGGTGTGCGCGGCGATGGACGTTCCGGCCGATAGGCGCTGACAGCGGACAGTTCGCCGTCCTCCGGCGGATCGTCCCGGGCGCCGGTGCGCGCGAAGATGTGGGGGCGGCGGCCGAATGTCGGTGGCGTGGGCGAGACTGGCCCCGTGGCATCGACAGACGAGACCGCGCAGGTCACCCAGGACGTAGCTCCGCTCGGCACGACGCCGCCCGCACAGCCCCCGAACGGGGTGGAGACCGGGCGGGCCGCCAGCATGCCGCGCTGGCTGCCGCGCGCCATGGTGCTCGCCCTCGCGCTCATCGCCTGTTTCCAGCTGGGCAGTTGGGCCTTCCATCAGCTGACCGGGCTGCTGATCAACATCCTGATCGCGTTCTTCCTGGCGCTCGCGGTAGAGCCCGCGGTGAGCTGGATGGCCGCGCGAGGGCTGCGCAGGGGCTTCGCCACCTTCCTGGTCTTCCTCGGTGTCCTGATCGTGGGCGCCGGCTTCATCACGCTCATGGGATCGATGCTCGCGGGCCAGATCGTGGACATGGTCGAGGACTTCCCCGAGTACCTCGACGATGTCATCAGCTGGATCAACCAGACGTTCCACACGGAGCTCTCCCGGGTCGAGATCCAGGACAGCCTGGTCCACTCGGACTGGCTGCAGAAGTACGTGCAGAACAGCGCCAGCGGCGTCCTGGACGTGTCGGCGCAGGTCCTCGGGGGGCTCTTCCAGCTCCTGACGGTCCTGCTGTTCTCGTTCTACTTCGCGGCCGACGGCCCGCGGCTGCGGCGCGCGCTCTGCTCGGTGCTGCCGCCCGCCCGCCAGGCCGAGGTGCTCCGCGCCTGGGAGATCGCGGTCAACAAGACCGGCGGCTACATCTACTCGCGCGGTCTGATGGCGCTGATCTCCGGAGTCGCGCACTACGTCCTGCTGCAGGTCCTCAGCGTGCCGTACGCGCCCGTGCTCGCGGTGTGGGTCGGCCTGGTGTCGCAGTTCATCCCCACCATCGGCACGTACCTGGCGGGCGCGCTGCCGATGTTGATCGCCTTCACGGTCGATCCCTGGTACGCGCTGTGGGTGCTGATCTTCGTAGTGGTCTACCAGCAGTTCGAGAACTATGTCCTGCAGCCCAAGCTCACCGCCAAGAGCGTGGACATCCACCCGGCGGTGGCCTTCGGGTCTGTCATCGCGGGCACGGCGCTCCTCGGAGCGGTCGGCGCCCTGATCTCCATCCCGGCGATCGCGACCCTGCAGGCCTTCCTGGGGGCGTACGTGAAGCGGTACGACGTCACCGACGACCCGCGTGTCCACGGGCACCGGCGCAGGGACGGAGCGTCCCTCCTCACGCGCATGCGGCGTGCCCTGCGCGGGCCGAACCGGCCGTGGGCGGCGTCGGAGGCCGAGGTCGCGGCGGAGGAGGCTGCGGGTTCGGGTCCTGACTCCGCATCAGGCCACGGCCCCGAGTCCGGCTCGGGCGAGCGTCAGTAGGTGGCGATGCCCCAGATGCCTGAGCCGAGAACAGCGACCACGTAACAGCCGACCGCCGTCGTCATCACCCGCTGCCGCGTCCGCTCACCCCAAGAGGTGCGCGACATCAGCCAGGCGAGCGCGGGCAGCACCAGAACGGCATGCAGGCTCACCCCGTGCAGAGGCTTGAGAGGCGCCGTGGAGCCGTAGGCCGACTCCTGGTGGCCGGTCCGGGTCAGGAACACACCGCGCGCGATCATCGCGGCACCCGACGCGAGGGCGACGAGCAGGATGGCGAAGCCGGACCGGAGCGCGAGCGGCATACCTGTGGGGCCGCCGGGCCGGTGCCGGAACGAGGCGACCGCGAAGGCCGACAGCAGGACGACGAGGATTCCGCCGCCCACCGCGAGGGACATGGAGACCGCCGAGTCGAAGCCGGTCTCCATGTTGAGATGCGAGGGCACCCGCCGCCACGCCTGAAGCGTGATCCCGCCGACCTCAAGGACGCAGTCCGCCGCGAAGAGGACCAGGAGCGCGGTCCGGGTGCGAGTCCCCATGCGCAGATACGACGTCACCCAGGCGACAGTGATCAGGGTCAGGCCGAAGGAGAGCCCGAAGGTGACGGGCTTGCGCCAGGAGACGGGCCCCTCCCACGGACCGCCGTCGACCGCGAAGACCAGCAGGTGCGCGAGGCCCGAGAGGATCAGGACGGCGCCGGTCGCGCAGCTGAGGCGTTCGGCGGGGCGTGCCGAGCGCCACAGGGCGGGGGCGGAGGCCGTCAGGCGCGCGTTTTCCATGAGGCAAGCCTGGCGGGAAGGGGCGCGCAGGTCGTCGTCCGGCCGAAGGCAGCGCCCGGGGGAGTAGCCCTGGACGCGGGAGCGCGGCGCGGAGGGCCGGAGGGGCGATGTGCGCCCGGCGGACGGGACCCTTCCGTACCCTCGGTGGAGCCGCGTGGTGCGCTTGACACCAAAATCGAACATCCATTCTTATAGGTTGCCTGGCGGCGTTTTCCCGGGGTTTTCGCGGGGGGATCCCTGGGGCTCCGGCGGATTTCGGCGGGGCGATCGCCTCGAGTTATCCACAGGCCGGACGGGCGTCGGGGCGGATTGTCAGTGGCAGGCGCTAGCGTCATTGACGTGAAGCGATCGACACAAGCAAATCGGGTGGAACCCATGGCAGGAACCGACCGCGAGAAGGCGCTCGAAGCCGCGCTCGCACAGATTGAACGGCAGTTCGGCAAGGGCGCAGTGATGCGCATGGGCGAGCGGCCGAACGAACCCATCGAGGTCATCCCCACCGGGTCGACCGCGCTCGACGTCGCGCTCGGCGTCGGCGGCATCCCGCGCGGCCGCGTGGTGGAGGTGTACGGACCGGAATCCTCCGGTAAGACGACGCTGACGCTGCACGCCGTGGCGAACGCACAGCGCGCGGGCGGCGCCGTCGCCTTCGTGGACGCCGAGCACGCACTCGACCCCGAGTACGCGAAGAAGCTGGGCGTCGACATCGACAACCTGATCCTGTCCCAGCCGGACAACGGCGAGCAGGCTCTGGAGATCGTCGACATGCTGGTCCGCTCCGGCGCCCTCGATCTGATCGTCATCGACTCCGTCGCGGCCCTGGTGCCGCGCGCGGAGATCGAGGGCGAGATGGGTGACTCGCACGTGGGTCTGCAGGCCCGACTGATGAGCCAGGCGCTCCGGAAGATCACCAGCGCGCTCAACCAGTCCAAGACCACCGCGATCTTCATCAACCAGCTCCGCGAGAAGATCGGCGTGATGTTCGGCTCCCCGGAGACCACGACCGGTGGCCGCGCGCTGAAGTTCTACGCCTCGGTGCGGCTCGACATCCGGCGTATCGAAACGCTGAAGGACGGCACGGACGCGGTCGGCAACCGTACTCGCGTCAAGGTCGTCAAGAACAAGGTCGCCCCGCCCTTCAAGCAGGCCGAGTTCGACATCCTCTACGGCCAGGGCATCAGCCGCGAGGGCGGCCTGATCGACATGGGCGTGGAGAACGGCTTCGTCCGCAAGGCGGGCGCCTGGTACACGTACGAGGGCGACCAGCTCGGCCAGGGCAAGGAGAACGCCCGCAACTTCCTCAAGGACAACCCCGATCTCGCCAACGAGATCGAGAGGAAGATCAAGGAGAAGCTCGGCGTCGGCGTGAAGCCGAAGACGGAGGAGCCCGCTGCCGAGCCGGCCAAGGACGCGGGGGACGCGGCCGATGACGCCGCCAAGACGGTGCCCGCACCGGCGGCCAAGGCCACCAAGCCCAAGGCCGCCGCGGCCAAGAGCTGATCCATGACGCGGCGCACGGACTGGGCGGACCAGATCACTCCCGAGCACCACACCGACCCCGCGGGCCGAGGCCTCGCGGACGGTGCGGATCAGGGCGGCGCCGACCAGGAGGGCGACGGCACCGGCTTCCGCGGGGGCGGCGGCCGGAGGGGTCGCCGAAGGCGTGGCGGCTTCGGCGAAGGCCGGGGTGGCGGTTCACAGGACAGCGGCCCCCCTTCCTCGTCGAGGGCCGAGAAGGGGGAGCCGCCGACGGGGGATCCGGGTGAGAAGGCGCGGGCGATCTGTCTGCGCCTGCTCACCGGGACCCCGCGCACGCGCAAACAGCTGGCGGACGCGCTGCGCAAACGGGAGATCCCGGATGACGTGGCGGACGAGGTGCTGACCCGCTTCGAAGAGGTCGGCCTGATCAACGACGGTGCCTTCGCGGGCGCGTGGGTGGAGTCCCGGCACCACGGCCGGGGTCTGGCCCGACGAGCGCTCGCGCAGGAGCTGCGTACGAAGGGCGTGGACGCCACGCTGATCGAGGAGGCAGTCGGACAGCTCGACTCGGAGCAGGAGGAGGCGACCGCACGCGAGCTCGTCGCCCGCAAGCTCCGTGCCACGCGTGGCCTCGACCGCGACAAGCGACTGCGGCGCCTCGCGGGCATGCTGGCCCGCAAGGGCTACTCGGAAGGCCTGGCACTCCGGATCGTCCGGCAGGCGATCGAGGAAGAGGGCGAGGACGCGGGGGACTTGGGGTACGACGGGGGCTGAGCTGACCAGGGCCCTCGCGGGGGTGGGGCCCAGGTCAGGGCCGGGCAGCGCGGTGCGAACCGCGGCCCGGCCCTTTCGCGTTCCGCGGGGCCCGCTTCGAAGAGGCGCGCCCCGCCCCGCCCTGCAAGGCCTCGCTCCGTAGGGCCATGTTTCACAAGGCCGACGTCAACTCCCAACCTCCGTCTGAGGGGTGGGGTTAACCCCCCGCTGAAGACGCCGGTCCACCGCACTGCAAAGGAACCTGTGCACAGGCGACTGTGTACGCATGGCAAAGGAACCCGGCACGACCGATGGCGCCCCCGAGGAGCTGAGCGACCTCCGCGTCCTCAAGGCGCTCGCACAGCCCCGGCGCCAGCAGATGCTGCAGCACCTCACCGTGCACGGTCCGGCGACCTCCGCGACGCTCGCCAGGGCGCTCGGCCTCAACACCGGGGCCACCAGCTACCACCTGCGTGAGCTCGCCCGCTACGGCTTCGTGGAGGAGACCGCGGGTACGGGTCACGGCCGTGAACGCTGGTGGCGCGCGATCCCCGGCGACCGGCGCTTCCCGCCGCGCAGCAAGCAGAACGCCCGGACGCGGCTCGTCATGGACGAGTTGAACCATCTCTCGTACGCCGCCGACCTAGAGCTCTTCGAGCAGCTGCAGCGAGACGCCGGCGACGCCGTTGCCGAACTCGGTGAGTGGGCCGACGCGTTTCCGTACTCGCGCGGCACGATCCGGCTGACGCTCCCCGAACTCCGCGAGTTCTTCGAGGAGTACATCGCCCTGCTCAACCGTTACAAGCGCCCCGACGCCGAGACGCCGGCCGACGCTCGCACCGTGCTCACGCGCCTCCTGGCCTTCCCGGCGCCGACGCCTGCGCCTGCGCCGACGTCTGCACCTGTGCCTGCGCCGACCGACGCGCCCGAGCCCTCCCGCGCTCCTTCTCCCTCCCACTCCTCTGAGCCCGAGGCGACATCATGATGCTGCGCTACGCACTGCAGACAGTCCGAGACCGCAAGGGCGGATTCATCGGCGCCTTCCTGGCATTGATGTGCGCCGCCGCTCTCATCACGGCCTGCGGCACTCTCCTGGAGACCGGACTGCGCGGCACCATTCAGACCGAGCGCTACGCCGCGGCCCCCGTGGTCGTCTCCGCCGACCAGAACGTCCACCAGACCACCGTCAAGCACAAGAAGGGCAAGACCAAGGTCAAGCACAAGGCCAAGCCGATCGCCGAGCGGGCCTGGCTGTCGGACGACATGGCGCACAAGCTCAAGGGCGTGCCGGGTGTAGGGAAGGTCGTCCCTGAACTCACTTTCCTCGCGGAGCCGTTGACGCCCGCGGCCGGTGACCTCACCGACAAGCCCGCGTACGGCCACGCCTGGGAGTCGGCCGCGCTGACGCCCTTCCGCCTCGTCGAGGGCAAGGCCCCACGCGCCGCCGATGACCTCGTCATCGACCGCGGCCTCGCCGAGAGCGCCCGCCTCAAGACCGGCGACCGCCTCACCGTCCAGTCGACCCAGGCCCCGCGCTCCTACCGCATCACCGGTGTCGCGGCCCCCGCCGAAGGCCCCCTCGCCCACCAGACGTCCCTCTTCTTCTCCGCCGGAGAGGCCGAGCGGCTCGCCGCCCACCCCGGCCAGATCACCACCCTCGGCGTCGTGCCGGCCAAGGGCACCGGGACGGATGACCTCAAGAAGGCGGTCGCAGACGCCATCGCCGGTACGAAGGCGCAGGTCAGCACCGGCGACGACCGTGGACCCGTGGAGTTCCTCGACGCGGCGGGCGCCCGCATCAAGCTGGTCAGCATGGGCGGCGCGATGGGCGGCACCTCCCTCCTCGTCGCCATCCTCGTGGTCGTCGGCACCTTCGCCCTCTCCGTGCAGCAGCGCCACCGCGAACTCGCCCTGCTCCGCGCCATCGCCGCCACCCCGAAGCAGATCCGGGGACTCCTCGGCCGCGAGGCCCTGATCGTCGGCGCGGCGGCGGGCGTCTTCGGCTCGCTCGCCGGAATCCCGCTCGGCGGCTGGCTGCACGGCAAGTTCGTGGACATGGGCGCCGTCCCCGCCACCTTGGAGCGGACCGTGAGCGTCTTCCCGCTCTTCGCCGCGGTGGCCGCGACGCTGCTCGGAGCCTGGGCCGCCGCCCGCCTCTCGGCCCGCCGCATCGCCCGTATCCGCCTGCGCGATGCCCTCGCCGAAGCGCGCGTCGAACGCACCCGGCCGCCGTGGAGCCGCATCGTCGCGGGTCTCGTCCTCCTCGCCGGAGGCGCCGTCCTTGTCGCCGTGCTCAGCGTGCTGCGCACCGAGCCGGCGTCGACTCCGGTGACGTTCCTGACCGTTGTGGTCCTGTCCTCCGCCATCGCGCTCCTCGGCCCGCTCGTGGTCAGGGCGGCGGCCGCCGTGCTCCGCGGCCCACTCCGGCTCTCCGGCCCCGTCGGCCGCCTCGCGCACGCCAACCTCCGCGGCAACGCCGCCCGGATGGCGGCGGCCGTCACCCCGCTCGCCCTCCTCACCGGCATGACCTGCACCGTCCTCTTCGTCCAGCCCACCCTCGGCGACGCGGCCCGCGCACAGGCCCGCGAGGGCATCCGCGCCGACTGGGTCCTGGCGGCCCAGGGGTCCGGCGTCCCGGCCGAGGCCGCGCAGGAGCTGCGTACGACCGAAGGCGTCGAGGCCGCCACCGAGGTCGTCCGCACCACCGTGCGCGTCGGACTCGACAAGTACCCGGCGCAGGGCGTCAGCACGGCCGGGCTCACCCGCACCTGGGACCCGGACGTCACCGCCGGATCCCTGAAGGGCTTCGGCAAGGGAAACGTCGCCGTCAGCGAACTGGCGGCCGACCAGCTCGACTTGAAGCCCGGCAGCACTCTGAAGCTCACGCTCGGCGACGGCACGAAGACCGCGCTCAAGGTCAGCGCCGTGTACGCGCGCGGGCTCGGGTTCGGAGACCTGACCATGGCGCACGACCTGGTCGCCCGCCACGTCGACAACCCGCTCGCCGCCACGGTCCTGATCAAGAGCGACCGTACACAGGAACAACTCTCGGCAGGCGTGGGGAAGTTCCCGGGCGTGCGGGTTCTCGCCCCGGCTGCCGCCGACAGCCTGCAGGCCGAGCGCCAGCAGGCGAACGCCGAGGTGAACTACCTGGCCATGGGCCTCATTCTGGCCTTCACCGCGATCGCCGTCGTCAACACTCTCGCGATGTCGGTCTCCGAGCGCATCCGTGAGTTCGCGATGCTGCGTCTGGCGGGCGCGAGCCGCCGCCAGGTCCTGGGCATGCTGCGCACCGAGGCACTGTGCGTCCTGCTCATCGGCACGGCCCTCGGCAGCGGTATCGCGCTCGCCGTCCTGACCGCCTTCAGCGTCGGCATGACCGGCAGCGCCGCGCCCTCGGTCACACCCTTGGTGTACGTCTCCGTGGTGGCCGTCGCGGCTCTGCTCGCCCTCACCGCGACCGCTCTCCCGGGCCGCGCCGCCCTCAAGCCGCGCCCCGTCACGGTGGCAACAGCCAAGGAGTAAGCGGCAGTACGCAATAGTGGGCGCCCCTTACCGGACTCACCGGGCCTGCCGGATCCGGATAAGGGGCGCCCACGCGCGTGCGCTCATCCGGGTGCCTGTCCCGCGACAGGAAGCCCGGCGGCCTTCCACGCCTGGAATCCGCCGATGAGGTCGGTCGCGTGCCGCAGCCCCAACTGCCGCAAGGAGACGGCCGCCAGGCTCGACGCGTAACCCTCGTTGCAGATCACGACGACCCGCAGGTCATGGCTGACGGCCTCCGGGGCGCGGTGGCTGCCCTGCGGGTCCAGGCGCCATTCCAGCTCATTGCGCTCGACGACGAGCGCGCCGGGGATCAGACCGTCCCGTTCGCGCAGGGCGGCGTACCGGATGTCGACCAGAAGTCCCCCCGCGGCAGCGGTGTCGCGTGCCTCCTCCGGAGTGACCCGTTCGAGGTCGAGCCGTACACGCTCCAGCAACTCGTCGATGCCTACGGGACGTACGTCCGCGCGCTGCTCGCTCACTGCCAGTCCTCCGGGCGCTCCACGGACTCCAGGCGCAGGACCGCGCCCGTACGGCTGTAGCGGCGGATGCGCGGCAGCGGCGGATAGTAGGCGTGCACGGATACGGCGTGCTCGCCCGTGGACTCGTTCAGAACTTCATGCACGTGGTTCTGGCCGAAGGCCCTGCCCTTGCCGGCCGCCAACTCCCGTTCACGGTCCACCCCTTCGGACAGCTCCAGGGTCTTCCAGCCGTCGGTGGGCAGCCGCGCGGCGAGCGAGTTCTCCTTGAGGGTGCCAGCGGCGGTGAGGAAGGCACCGACCGACTCCGCGTGGTCGTGCCAGCCCGTGCCGGTGCCCGGCGGCCAGCCGATCAGCCAGGCCTCGCTGCCACCGGGCCCTTCGAGGCGCACCCACGTGCGCCCCTCGGGGTCGAGCGGAAGCGAGGCGATGAGCTCAGGGTCGGCGGCGCTGCGACGTACGAAATCGAGCAGCTCGGCGGCGGTGGGCGCGGAGGCCGCCGTGGAGGCATGCGTGGTGGAGACGGAAGGGGAGGTGGAGACAGAGGGAGACACGGTTGCCGTCCTGGAAGTTCGCGGAAGCGCGCGCCGAAGAAGAGGTCAGCGCGCAGAGGAGAAGAGGGCGAATTCAGCAGGACGGACGACACACGCAGCCCGCATAGCGGACGAGGTCCATATGGACCCTCCGCCACAGGCGCACATCGGTGTCGGTCACGTTTCGGAGTAGACCATGACGCTGCGTGCCGGTCAACCCGTGCTCACTGTGTGGTCGGCCCGCTCCCGGCGGCCGTACTCTCCGCCTTCTCCGTCGTGCCCGGACTCTCCGCGCGCCGCTTCGGCGCAGCCCCGCCGACGGCCGCTTCGGCCGCCGTATACAGCTCGGCGGGGCGCACCCCGCCGAGCGCGGTGACCAAGTGGCCATCGGGGCGGATGAGCAGCACCGAGTGCGCGGCGGCCCCTGGGTAACTCTCCGCGACGAGCAGTTCCGCCGGGTGCGGCAGCGCTGTGACGGCGGCGGCGAGCCGGGGCATGATCCCGGCCTTCACCCAGTGCCGCCGCTCCCACACGACCGTGCCGGGCGCGACAAGCACCACGAGCAGCTGCCCCACTCCGAGCCGGTCCCGCAGCCGCACGAAGGAGCCGTCGGGCGCCGTCACCGGCACATCGGCGACCGGAGCCCCCGGCTCCGTGGCCACCGCCACCTCGGACTCGGAGGGCGCGGGCGCGAGCGGTGACTCCGCGTACGATCCGGGCGCGCCGAGGGGCCCGCGGCCCACATGGCCGTCGGTGAGGAGCGTGTCGTGCCCGCGCGCCGACCCCGGCACGTACGAACGCAGGCCTGCGCCGCCCCGCAGTATCGGCAGCGACTGGTCGGCGGCGCGCAGGCGGGCGGCGACACCGGCCCGCCGCTCGGCCTGGTAGCTGTCGAGCAGGGCGTCCCGCGCGCCGTGGTGCCAGGCCAGCGCCAGCTTCCAGGCGAGGTTGTCCGCGTCGCGCAGCCCTTCGTCGAGCCCCTGTGTGCCGAGCGCGCCGAGCAGATGCGCGGCGTCGCCGGCGAGGAAGGCGCGGCCGACCCGCCACCTGCGGGCCAGGCGGTGGTGGACGGTGTGCACGCCCGTGTCGAGCAGTTCGTACGGCGGTGTGGAGCCCCCGCACCAGCCCGCGAGGGTCTCGCGGATGCGCACCACGAGGGCGTCGGGCGTCACGAGCTCGCCGCGTGGCGGCAGCAGCCAGTCGATCCGCCACACCCCGCCGGCGAGCGGACGGCCCGTCACCTCGGCGCCTCCGTGGCGCCACGGAGGCATCCGATGCAACAACGCCTCGCCCGGCCCGGGAAGTTCCGTGCGCAGCGCGGCCACGGCGTGTCGCTCGACGGCCGTACGCCCCGGGAAGCGGATGTCGAGGAGCTTGCGCACCGTCGACCGCGGCCCGTCGCAGCCCACCAGATAACTGCCGCGCCACCAGGTGTCCTTGGGACCGCGCGTGTGGGCGGTCAGCCCGCCCGCGTCCTGCTCCAGGGAGTCGAGCTTGCTCTCCACCGCCACCTTGACGAGACGCTCGTCGGCGATGGCCGCGCGCAGGGCGCCGGTCAGCACATGCTGGGCCACATGCAGCGGGGCGGGCACCTCATCACTGAACGTGAGCTCCCGCATGAGCTGCTTGCGCCGCAGGGACCGCCAGCCTCCCCACCGCGCGCCGGACTCCTGGTCACCGAACGAGTGACCGGTGAGCCGCTCCATGAGGGCCGCGGTGTCATCCCGCAGGATGACGGTCCGCGCGGCCCGCTGCTCGTCCTTGCCGGGCCCTTCATCGAGTACGACGGTGGGTACGGAGTGACGCGCGAGAGCCAGGGCGAGCGTGAGCCCCACGGGGCCCGCGCCGACGACGATCACCGGGTCCACGGTGCGCACCCTCCCGCCGCAAGGGCCCGGGAGCGCTGGACGTACGTACAGGAACTGGCAGTTGGAGCCCGGTGCACGATCACAGAACGTATGCAACAGACTGCGTGCCGACCCGTCAAGCTGGACGCACGGTGGCACAGCCCCCTCGGGGGCCGTTCGTGGGGAACGGGAGGCAGGAGACGCGTCAGGGCCCGCCGAGTGTCCTCGGCGGGCCCTGACGGACGAGCTCTCAGGCGGGTGGGCCCCGACGCTGAGGTCGCGTCAGTTCTTCTTCTCCGTGGGGCTGTCGCCCGGCTGCTCGTCCGTTGCCCCGGTGGCCCCGGCGGTGGGTCCCAGAGGAGCGGAGGGATCGAGCACACCGGGTGCCTCGGCCGGTTCGGCGGCCGCGGCGACGGCGATGCCGGTCTTGGCGCGACGTCCGCGCTTCTCGATCCAGGTGGCCAGCGAGGAGAGGATCATGCAGAGCGCGATGTAGATGACACCGAACACGGTGACCGTCTGGACGAACGGGTAAACGCCGTTGACCGGTGTGTTGTTGGCGATCAGGCGGGCCGAATGGAGCAGCTCGGGGTAGAGGACGAAGAATCCGAGCGAGGTGTCCTTCAGCGTCACCACCAGCTGGCTGATGATGGTCGGCAGCATCGATCGGACCGCCTGTGGGAAGAGCACCGAGGCCATGACCTGGGTCTTGCGCAGGCCCAGGGCGTAGGCGGCCTCCTTCTGCCCCTTGGGCACCGCGTTGATGCCCGCGCGGAGCACCTCGGCCTGGACGCATCCGTTGTAGATGGTCAGGCCGATCACCAGCGCCCAGAACGGGGTCATGCTGCCGACAAGGCCGACCCAGAACGCGAAGATGGTGATGAGGAGCGGAATGGACCGGAAGAGGTCGATGAAGGCGACGGCGACCCAGCGCACCGGCTTGTGCTCGGAGAGCCGTGCCACACAGAGCACCACGGCGAACACCAGCGAGAAGATGCCCGCGAGGGCGAACACCTTCAACGTGGCGACGAGGCCGTCCAGAACGTTCTGCTGAATTCCGGTGTAGTTGAAGATGTCCCACAGGGCGCCGTCGAACTCGCCCTTCTCGTTCAGCCGCAGAATGACCCAGAGGATGCCGCCCAGAAGAGCCGCGGTGCCGATGACGCTGTAGATGATGTTGCGGACACGGGCCTTGGGGCCGGGTGCGTCGAAGAGAACGTTGGCACTCATCGGGCGACCTCCAGGCGGTGCTCGAGCAGCCGGAAGAGGCCGTTGATGGCGTACGTGATGACCAGGTACGCGAGGGTGATCCAGACGAAGATCATCACGATGTCGTAGCCCTCATTGCTCAGCGTCTTGGAGACGTTGAACAGCTCGACGTTGTCGAAGGCACCCGCGATGGCGGTGTTCTTCGTCAGGGCGATGAAGATGCTGGAGAGCGGCGGCACCACGGTGCGCGTGGCCTGGGGCAGCACGATGAGCCGCATCGTCTGGGAGAAGGTGAGCCCGATCGCCCGGGCCGCCTCGGCCTGTCCGAGCGGCACGGTGTTGATGCCCGAGCGGACCGCCTCGGTCACGAACGCGGAGGTGTAGAACCCGCAGGCGAGCGTGGCGAGAAGGAAGGAGTCCAGGTCGGGGTAGAGCACCTTGGGGACGACGAAGAACGCCACGAGGAAAAGCAGGGTGAGCGGGGTGTTCCGCAGCAGCGTGACCCAGAGGGTTCCGAATATTCGCAGCGGCGGTACGGGGGATACCCGGAACCCGGCGATGATGACCCCGACGACCACAGCCACGAGCGCGCTGGATGCGGTCAGCTTCAGAGTCCCGAAAAACCCTTCGCGGAAAAGCGACAGGTTGTCGAGTAGTACGTCCATGAATTCTCCGCGAGGTCTTTCGCGACGGGTCGCAGGTGATCGCGACGGGCCCCGGCCGTCATGGCCGGGGGCGGTGGCAGGGTTTCGCGACAGGTCCGGCAGCGATGCGCGCAGCGAACGTCCCGCTCCGTACCGCGGCTGAGTGCGGACGGAGCGGGGCGTGCCGGACTACTTCGGGTCGGTGAAGGCCGGCGGGGCCTTGTACTCCGAGCCGGACTTGCCGAGGGTGGCGTCGTAGGCCTTCTTGTAGTCGCCGCTCTCCTGGTGGGCCTTGATGGCGTCCGCGACGGCCGTCTGCAGGGCCGCGTCGCCCTTCTTGAGGCCGACGCCGTACGGCTCGTCCGAGAACGGCTTGCCGACGACCTTGAGCTTGCCCTTGTTCTGCGCGGCGTAGCCCATCAGGATCGCGTCGTCCGTGGTGACGGCGTCGACCTGGTTGTTCAGGAGCTGGGCGACGCACTCCGAGTACTTGGAGAGCTCGGTGACGTTGGCGCCGTACTTCGGCTTCTTGATGTTCTGCAGCGGCGTGGAACCGACGATGGAACAGACCTTCTTGTCACGGACCGTCTCCGGGCCCTTGACGTCCTTCTCGTCCTTGCGGACCAGGAGGGAGGCACCGGCGTGGAAGTACGGCCCGGCGAAGGCGATCTGCTTCTTGCGCTCGTCGTTCATCGTGTACGTGCCGATCATCAGGTCGACGTCGCCCTTGGAGACCGCGGTCTCACGGGCACCGGAGTCGACCGTCTTCCACTCGATCTGCTTCGGCGAGAAGCCGAGATCAGCCGCGATCATCTTGGCGATCTCGATGTCGAAGCCGGAGTACTCCTTGGTCGACTGGTCCTGGAAGCCCAGGTACGGCTGGTCGGCCTTGGCACCGATGACGAGCTTGCCGCGCTTCTTGGCCGCCTTGAAGACCGAAGAGTCGACCGAGGCGTCCTTCTTGACCTCGTAGCTGAGCGCCTTGGCGCCGGAGGTGTCCGGGCCCTCAGGCTTGTCGCCGGCGGAGCCCTCCTTGCCGCCGCAGGCGGTGGCAGCCAGGGAGAGCGCGGCGATGGCCGCTGCTGTGGCGGCGGACTTGCGGAGCTTCATGGTGAACATCCTTTGTTTCGGCTGGCGTTGAGACGACGTGGGAGCCTCAGTGTTTAAGGATCTTCGACAGGAAGTCCTTGGCCCGGTCGCTGCGCGGGTTGCTGAAGAACTGGTCCGGCACGGCCTCTTCGACGATCCGGCCGTCCGCCATGAAGACGACGCGGTTGGCCGCGGACCGGGCGAAGCCCATCTCGTGGGTGACGACGACCATGGTCATGCCGTCACGCGCGAGTTGCTGCATGACCTCCAGGACCTCGTTGATCATCTCCGGGTCGAGCGCCGACGTGGGCTCGTCGAAGAGCATCACCTTGGGGTCCATCGCCAACGCGCGGGCGATCGCGACGCGCTGCTGCTGGCCGCCGGAGAGCTGCGCGGGGTACTTGTCGGCCTGCGAGGCGACACCCACGCGGTCCAGGAGACCGCGCGCCTTTGTCTCTGCTTCCGCCTTGGACGTCTTGCGCACCTTGATCTGGCCCAGCATCACGTTCTCGAGCACGGTCTTGTGCGCGAAAAGGTTGAAGGACTGGAAGACCATGCCCACGTCCGCGCGGAGACGGGCGAGCTCCTTGCCCTCCTGGGGCAGCGGCTTGCCGTCGATCGAGATGTCTCCCGACTCGACCGTCTCCAGACGGTTGATGGCGCGGCACAGTGTCGACTTGCCCGACCCGGAGGGGCCGATCACGACGACGACCTCACCGCGGGTGATGGTCAGGTCGATGTCCTGGAGGACGTGCAGAGCGCCGAAGTGCTTGTTGACGTTCTTCAGCACGACCAGGTCGTCCGCCCCGGGCGGTATGGCGTCCTTGGTCACCGATACTTCGGTCACGGCTTGTTGCTCCATCCTCCTCGGTTGGGAGGACAGTAATAACCCGGTGCGACCAGCGTCATTACATCTGAGGGGAAATTGAGCATAACGATCCGGCCGCAACCGGACACACCGCGTGAAGGGGACGCCCCGCCGCGTACCGGGTGCATAACGGAACGTGTCCGTGACCCGAACCCTCTTGACGCGGTCCTTACCTATCGGCGTGGATGCCTTGGTGCCTGTGTACGCGCGCCTACCGGCCATCGGCGAGCGCGAACGGAACGACCGATGAACCGGAGGGGGCCCGTATGAGACTGCTCCTCGTCGAGGACGACGATCACGTGGCCGCCGCCCTGTCCGCGGTCCTGGCCAGGCACGGCTTCGACGTCGTGCACGCCCGCAGTGGCGAGGAAGCGCTGCAGGCCCTGCTGCCCGGCAAGACGGCACCCTTCGGAGTCGTGCTCCTGGATCTGGGACTGCCCGATCAGGACGGCTACGAAGTGTGCGGAAAGATCCGCAAACGCGGGTCGATCCCCGTGATCATGGTGACGGCGCGTGCCGACGTGCGCTCGCGGATCCATGGCCTGAACCTCGGGGCCGATGACTACGTAGTGAAGCCGTACGACACCGGGGAGCTGATCGCCCGCATCCACGCGGTCATCCGGCGACCCCCGTCCGGCGCCGCGGCGGGGCCCGCGGACAGCGAGCTGCGCCTGGGTTCCGTACGCATCGAACTGCCCACCCGCCAGGTCAGTGTGGACGGTTCGACCGTCCAACTGACCCGCAAGGAGTTCGACTTGCTCGCACTCCTCGCGCAGCGGCCCGGCGTGGTGTTCCGCCGGGAGCAGATCATCAGCGAGGTGTGGCGTACCAGCTGGGAGGGGACGGGACGCACTCTTGAGGTGCATGTCGCTTCCCTGCGCTCCAAGTTGCACATGCCGGCCCTGATCGAGACCGTACGAGGCGTGGGCTACCGGCTCGTCGCCCCGGCCGCGTAGCGAGTAGCGAGGTCAGGTGCGCTCTCGCCTCCTCCCGCTGCTCATCGTCCTCATGGCGGGTGTGCTGCTCGCGCTCGGCTTCCCGCTCGCGGTGAGCGTGGCTGCGGCGCAGCAGCAGAAGGTGGTCATCGACCGGATCGACGACACCGCGCGGTTCGCGGCGCTCGCGCAGTTCGTCACGAAACGCCCGTCGGGTTCGCGGCTCCGGGACAAGGACGAACGGCGCGAAACCCTCCAGACCGAACTCGACTACTACCACGAGGTCTACGGGATCAAGGCGGGCGTCTTCTTCAGGGACCGTGCACCCATGGCTCACTCGCCCGGGAGCTGGTACCTGCCTCCCCGTGGCGCCGAGGTGCGGGAGGCCTTCGAGGAGGCCCTCAGGTCCCGTGGAAGCCACGATCCGCGGCAGGTGTGGCCCTGGCAGCGCGGCCGGCTCGTCGTCGCCTCTCCCGTGATCAGGGACGGGGACGTCATCGCTGTCGTCGTCACCGAGTCGCCCACGGGCCGCATGCGTTCCCAGACGCTGCAGGGATGGCTCCTCATCGGCGCCGGTGAGTCGGCGGCGATGCTCCTCGCCGTCGGTGCCGCGCTGCGCCTCACCGGCTGGGTGCTGCGCCCGGTACGGGTCCTGGACGCGACCACGCACGACATCGCGACCGGGCGCCTGAAGTCGCGGGTGGCGGCCGCGGGCGGGCCGCCGGAACTCAGACGTCTCGCCCGGTCCTTCAACGAGATGGCCGACAACGTCGAGGACGTGCTCGAGCAGCAGCGGGCCTTCGTCGCCGACGCCTCGCACCAGCTGCGCAACCCGCTCTCCGCCCTGCTCCTGCGCATCGAGCTGCTCGCCCTCGAACTGCCCGAGGGGAACGAGGAGATCGCCTCCGTGCGCACCGAGGGCAAGCGCCTTGCCCAGGTCCTCGACGACCTCCTCGGCCTCGCGCTTGCCGAGCACGCCGCGGCCGATCTGCAGGTCACCGACATCGGTGAGCTCGCGGCCGAACGGGTCGGTGCCTGGCGGCCGCTCGCCGAGGAGCGCGGGGTGCGGCTGACGGGCGCCTGCCCGGCGACCACCGGCTGGGCCGACCCGGTCGCGCTGTCCAGCGCCCTGGACGCGGTGATCGACAACGCCCTCAAGTTCACGCCCGAGGGCGAGGAGGTGCGGGTGGAGGTCTCCTGGAGCGGTGAGCTGACGACCGTGGCGGTCACGGACGGCGGCCCCGGCCTCACGGAGGACGAACTCGCCCGCATCGGCGACCGCTTCTGGCGCAGCAACCGCCACCAGAACGTGAAGGGCTCTGGCCTCGGCCTGTCCATCTCGCGGGCCCTGCTCACCGCGGGCGGCGGCTCCATCGCGTACGAACGGCGTGAGCCGCACGGGCTGAGGGTGACCGTCAGCGTCCCGCGCGGCGAGCCCGGGCACCCGGCCTGACGGCTACGGCTTGACCGACTGGTAGTAGCGGCGTGCACCCTTGTGCAGGGTGAGCGGGTCCGTGTAGAGGGCTGTGCGCAGGTCCACCAGCTGGGCCGCGTGCACCTCGTCACCGATGTGGTCGCGGCTGTCGATCACCGTGCGGGTCAGCCCCTCGGTCAGCTTCGGGTCCGCGCGGTCCGTGGTGACCAGGAGGTTCGCCACGGCCAGGGTCGGCACGGAGTCGTTCTGCTGGGCGGCGGGATAGGCGTCGGCGGGCATCACCGCTGCCCGGTAGTAGCGGGAGGCCCCGCCCTGCTCGTGCAGCGCCTCCACGAGGGTGCCGAGCGGGACGAGCCGGATGTCGAACTCCTTGGAGAGCTCGGCGACGGTGAGGGTCGGCAGGCCGCCCGACCAGAAGAAGGCGTCGATGTCTTTCTTCTTAAGAAGATCCGGCGCCTTGTCGATGCCGGCGTCCACCGACGTGAGGTCCTTCTGGGGATCGAGACCGGCGGCCTTGAGGACCCGGTCCGCTATCAGCCGCACGCCCGAGCGCGGCTGTCCCACGGCCACCTTCTTGCCGCGCAGGTCCTGCGCCTTCTCGATGTCCGACGAGCGCCGGACGACGAGCTGTACGTAGTCGTCGTACAGCCGCGCGCAGCCCCGTAGCCGCTCGGCGCCCGTACGCCCCTCCAGGCGGTACTTCTCGACGGCGTCGGCCGCCGCGATGGTGAAATCGGCCTTCCCCGTGGCCACCCGCTCGACGTTCTGCTGCGACCCTTCGCTGTTGAGCAGCTCGACGTCGACCTTGGGCATGTCATGGGAGACCGCGGTCCGCAGGAGCTTGCCGTACCGCTCGTACACCGCGTTCTTCACGCCCGTACTGAACGTGATCCGGCCCCCCGGAGAGTCGTCGCCCACCGGGACGAGCCACCACATCAGTAGCCCGAAGACCACGAGGGCGGCCGCCGCACCCTGGAGTGCGCGGCGCCTGCTGATATGGGGGAGTGCCTTGAGCATGCGCGCGATCCTGCCAGGCCACTCGCTGTGATGGCCAGGGCTGAGCTCCCGGCAAGGACACTTCCCCGACCGCCTACCCTTGTCACATGAGCAGCGGAGACCGGGGACAGGCAGTGGGCGTCAAAGGAACGTACGAGGTACGCACTTACGGGTGCCAGATGAACGTCCACGATTCGGAGCGCCTCTCCGGTCTGCTTGAGGGTGCCGGCTACGAACGCGCGCCCGAGGGCTCGGACGGCGACGCCGACGTGGTCGTCTTCAACACGTGCGCCGTGCGGGAGAACGCCGACAACCGTCTGTACGGCAACCTCGGCCGCCTGGCGCCGATGAAGACCAAGCGGCCCGGCATGCAGATCGCCGTCGGCGGCTGCCTGGCCCAGAAGGACCGCGACACCATCGTCAAGAAGGCCCCCTGGGTCGACGTCGTCTTCGGGACGCACAACATCGGCAAGCTGCCGGTGCTCCTGGAGCGCGCCCGCGTCCAGGAAGAGGCCCAGGTCGAGATCGCCGAGTCCCTCGAGGCGTTCCCCTCGACGCTGCCCACGCGCCGCGAGAGCGCGTACGCGGCGTGGGTCTCCATCTCCGTGGGCTGCAACAACACCTGCACGTTCTGCATCGTGCCCGCCCTGCGCGGCAAGGAGAAGGACCGCAGGACCGGCGACATCCTCGCCGAGATCGAGGCGCTCGTCGCCGAGGGCGTCTCCGAGATCACTCTGCTCGGCCAGAACGTGAACGCGTACGGCTCGGACATCGGTGACCGCGAGGCCTTCAGCAAGCTCCTTCGGGCCTGCGGGAAGATCGAGGGCCTGGAGCGCGTGCGCTTCACGTCCCCGCACCCGCGCGACTTCACTGACGACGTGATCGCCGCCATGGCCGAGACCCCGAACGTGATGCCGCAGCTGCACATGCCGCTCCAGTCCGGCTCGGACCCGGTCCTCAAGGCGATGCGCCGCTCGTACCGCCAGGACCGCTTCCTCGGCATCATCGAGAAGGTCCGCGCCGCCATGCCCGACGCGGCGATCTCCACCGACATCATCATCGGCTTCCCCGGGGAGACCGAGGAGGACTTCGAGCAGACGATGCACGTGGTCCGTGAGGCCCGCTTCGCCAACGCCTTCACCTTCCAGTACTCCAAGCGCCCCGGTACGCCCGCGGCGACCATGGAGGGGCAGATCCCCAAGGAGGTCGTGCAGTCGCGTTACGAGCGCCTGGTCGCCCTCCAGGAGGAGATCTCCTGGGGCGAGAACAAGAAGCAGGTCGGCAGGACCCTTGAGCTGATGGTCGCCGAGGGCGAGGGCCGCAAGGACGGCGCCACGCACCGCCTCTCCGGACGCGCCCCCGACAGCCGCCTGGTCCACTTCACGAAGCCGGAGACCGAGGTCCGTCCCGGTGACGTCGTGACGGTGGAGATCACGTACGCCGCGCCGCACCACCTGCTCGCCGAGGGCCCCGTCCTGAACGTGCGTCGCACGCGCGCGGGCGACGCCTGGGAGAAGCGCAACACCGAGGCGGCGGCCAAGCCCGCCGGTGTGATGCTCGGGCTGCCGCAGGTGGGCGCCCCCGAGCCGCTGCCGGTGGCCACCGGCGGCTGCGCGATCGACTGACCGGGGCGAGCGGCGGACCACGGCGAGCAGCCGGACAACGGGGGATCGGTGGATCGGGGGATGGGCCGATGGCGCGCTGGGCGCTGATGATGGAGAACCCTCCAGGGCCGGGGGCCTGGCATCTGTTCGAGCTGATGGCCACGGTGGACGGCACGCACGATGAGGCGGTGGAGCGGTTCGCGGAGTTCGTCCGCCTGTACCGCCCCAAGCACCCGCGCTATCCCGTACGGATGCGGCGCTACCGCACGGCCGACGGCTGGATGGTGATCGGCGACGGTTCGTCCGGGGGCTCCTTCCCGTACCGCTTCTCGATCTCCGAGCTGGAGTGGGACTCGGGCCCGATCACCTACTAGCGCGCGTTACGCTGCGGATCATGCTTGTCGCCGCAGCCGTCTGCCCCTGCCCGCCCCTGCTCGTCCCCGTGGTCGCCGCAGGCGCTG
>NZ_BAAAUG010000141.1:0-28704 GCF_039533825.1 Streptomyces rectiviolaceus | reverse complement strand
AGGCGCTGCCCCCGAACTGGACGCCGCGCGCGCCGCGTGCACGGACGCCATCGCGGTGCTCGCCGCCTCGCGGCCCGACCGGCTCGTCGTGGTCGGCCCGGCCGGGCAGAGCGGGCGTGGCCCGCATCCGCAGGGCGCCCGAGGGTCCTTCCGCGGTTTCGGCGCGGACGTCGACGTACAGCTTGGACGCTCCGGCGGCGATGCGGCGGAGGGCGAACTTCCGCCCTCGCTCTCCGTCGCCGCCTGGCTGCTCGACCGTACGGAGTGGTCCGCGGCCCCGCTGGAGGGGCTCGGGGTGGGGGAACCTCTGGCGGCCGAGCGGTGTATTCAAGTCGGAGGGGAGATCGCGGCGCGGGCCGACCGGGTGGCCCTGCTGGTGATGGGCGACGCCAGCGCGTGCCGCACGCTGAAGGCGCCGGGGTATCTCGACGAGCGGGCGGCCGGGTTCGACGCGGAGGTCGCCCGGGCGCTGGGGGCCGCGGACGTCGAGGCACTCAAGGCGCTGGACGAGGAGCTGGCGTACGAGCTGAAGGCGGCGGGCCGGGCGCCGTGGCAGGTGCTCGCGGGGGCGGCCGAGGGCGCGGGCCTGAGCGGCGAGCTGCTCTACGAGGACGCGCCGTACGGCGTCGGGTACCTGGTGGCGGCCTGGTCGTAGGGGCCTGGGCACCCTGAGCCTTAGCGGGGCCTGAGGGGGTCTGCCGCGGACGTTGTGGACGAGTGCCGTGCGGAGCTGTGCCGAGGCGTGCCCGACGCACGGCGACGGCCGCGGAGCTGGTGGCGCTCCACGGCCGTCCGCCGGTGTCGTTCAGCCGGTGACCCGGCCGACTGACTCAGTCGGTGGTCGGGCGGTGGTTCAGGGAGCCGGAGGGGGCGTGGGCGGGGCGGTGCCGCCGCCCGTGTCCTTGCCCGCGTCGCCCTCGTCGGGCGTCCCGGCGAGGCGGTCCACGGCATCCTTCGCCTTGCCCGTCCCCGTCTGGATCTTGTCGCTGTACTTGCCCTTGGTCTTGTCGTCGACCACTTTCGCGGCCTTGTCGAGACCTTGGCCGATCTTGTCCCCGTGCTGCTGCGCGAGGTCCGCGACCTTGGCCTTTGCCGGGGCGAGCTTGTCTTTGAGGCTTTGCAGGAAGCCCATGGTTCACCTTCCCTCGCCGGGAGAGTTACTTGCGGGCGCCTTCGTCGGCTTCGTCGTTGTCGGCGGCCTTCTCAGCGGACTGCTGCTTCGGGATGTCCACGTTCTCCGAGGCGGCCTCTTCGGAGTTCTCCGTCTTGTCCTCGGTCTCGGTCTCGGTCTCGGTTTCGGTCTTGGTCTCCGCCTCGGCCTTCGTGTCGGCCTTGGTCTCGTCCTCGGCGGCGGCTTCGGCCTTGGCCTCTTCCTTGCCGGTCTCGGGCTCGGCGGGCTCCCCGGCAGCTTCCGGCTCGGCCGTCAGGGTGCCGGCTGCCGCCTCGGCTGTTGACGCCTCTTCCGTGTCCTTGGACTTCCGGCGGAACCGTGCAAAAACACCCATAGCTACTCCATACGTTACTCGTGTGGGCGAAATCCCGCGCCGCCCGGTGCGCCCTGTTGCGCCGCCCGGGGTCGCCGATCCTCGAAACCGGCGGCCGGAACCTCGCAACAGGCAACGACGTCGGACCTGTGGCGTCACGTAGCTCGTTCGGGAAGTGGTCGCCGGGTTTGCGAGACTGGGGCGGTGAGTAGAGCAGCTCCCGCACCGCGGGTCATCGCCGTCGTCGGGCCGACCGCGGCAGGAAAGTCCGATCTGGGCGTTTTCCTCGCCCAGCGTCTCGGCGGCGAAGTCGTCAACGCCGACTCCATGCAGCTCTACAGAGGGATGGACATCGGAACCGCCAAGCTGACGCTCGAAGAGCGTGACGGAGTGCCGCACCACCTCCTCGACATCTGGGACGTCACGGAGGCGGCGAGCGTCGCGGAGTACCAGAAGCTGGCGCGGGCCGAGATCGACCGCCTCCTTGCCGAGGGGCGCTGGCCGGTCCTGGTCGGCGGCTCCGGGCTCTACGTCAGGGGAGCCGTCGACCACCTGGAGTTCCCCGGCACGGACCCCGCGGTCCGGGCCCGCCTGGAGGAAGAGCTCGCCCTCCAGGGCTCCGGCGCGCTCCATGCCCGCCTCGCCGTCGCCGACCCCGGAGCGGCCCAGGCCATCCTCCCCAGCAACGGCCGCCGGATCGTCCGCGCCCTCGAGGTGATCGAGATCACCGGCAAGCCCTTCACCGCCAACCTCCCCGGCCACGACTCCGTCTACGACACCGTCCAGATCGGCGTGGACGTCGGCCGCCCCGAACTCGACGAACGCATCGCCACGCGCGTGGACCGCATGTGGGACGCGGGCCTCGTCGACGAGGTGCGGGCCCTGGAGGCCGTGGGGCTGCGCGAGGGGCGCACGGCGTCGCGCGCGCTCGGGTACCAGCAGGTGCTCGCGGCGCTCGCGGGAGAGTGCACCGACGACGAGGCGCGCGCGGAGACCGTGCGCGCGACCAAGCGCTTCGCACGCCGCCAGGACTCGTGGTTCCGCCGCGACCCCCGGGTGCACTGGCTCAGCGGCGCCATGGACGATCGAGGGGAACTCCCGGGGCGGGCACTGGCGTTGGTCGAACGAGCGGTCACAGCCTGATCACGTGATTGCATCGGGACGCTCCGGCGGTCATCCCGGCCCCTGGCGCCGTGCCATCATCGACCATCGATCGACCAGTGGAGTCCGAAGTGGGAGGGCGGATGGCGATGGAGGCCGGCCCTCGTGACACCGCGCATGACGGCGGCGAGCTGACTCCGGACGGCCCTGACGGGCCACCGGACGGCGTGAGCGCCGACGGCCCCGGCGCGGACGATATGGCCGCCGCCGAGGTCGAGGTCGAACTGCGCCCGCAGCGTCGTCTGCGCATCTGGCAGCTCGCGCCGATCGTCATCCTCGCCGCGGCCGGATCGCTGATGTTCGCCTTCCCGCTGGCCTTCGATTTCGGTGACGGCGGCGCCGTCGTCGCCATGCTCGGGCTCCTGATCAGCTCCTGCGCCGCGGGCTGGGGCATGATGGCCGCGCGCCGCGTGGGGCACACCTGGCCGGGGCTGCCGGAGCGCGGTTCCGGAAGCCGCCCGGACTGGCGGATCGTCTCCGCGTACGCCCTGGTGTTCCTGGCCGTCGCCTTCCTCGCGGTGTGGCGCGTCGCCCGTCTTCGCTGACGGCGTCGTACGAGGTCAGGGCCCTGGCGGGCACCGTACGGACCGAATGTCATGGCTACCCCGTACGATCGAGGAATGAGCACGCGGATCGCCTTCCTCAAGGGGCACGGGACCGAGAACGACTTCGTGATCGTCCCGGATCCCGACAACGCCATCGAGCTGCCCCCGACCGCCGTGGCCGCCCTGTGCGACCGCCGCGCGGGCATCGGGGGCGACGGCCTGCTGCATGTCGTGCGTTCCGCGGCGCACCCCGAGGTGCGCCACCTGGCCGCCGAGGCCGAGTGGTTCATGGACTACCGCAACGGCGACGGCTCGATCGCCGAGATGTGCGGCAATGGAGTGCGCGTCTTCGCCCGCTATCTGCAGCGCGCCGGACTGGTGGGCGAGGGTGATCTGGCCATCGCGACCCGTGGTGGCGTGAAGACCGTGCACATCGCCAAGGCCGCGGCCGGCGGGGACGTGACGGTCGGCATGGGCAAGGCGCTCTTCCCCGAAGGGGACGTCACCGTCTCCGTGGCCGACCACCACTGGCCCGCGCGCAACGTGAACATGGGCAACCCCCACGCGGTGGCCTTCGTGGACGACCTGGCCCACGCGGGCACCCTGTACGACCCGCCCCCCTTCAGCCCCGCTTCCGTCTACCCGGACGGCGTGAACGTCGAGTTCGTCGTCGACCGGGGCCCGCGCCACGTCGCCATGCGTGTGCACGAGCGCGGCGCGGGCGAGACCCGTTCGTGCGGCACGGGCGCGTGCGCCGTGGCCGTCGCGGCGGCCCGCAGGGACGGGGCGGACCCCGCGGTGACCGGTTCGCCGGTCACCTACACCGTCGATCTGCCTGGTGGGACCCTGGTGATCACCGAGCGGCCCGACGGTGAGATCGAGATGACGGGCCCCGCGGTGATCGTCGCCGAAGGCGTGATCGACGCGGAATGGCTCGAAACTGTAAACCCGTGAACTGTCGCTCGAATGGGTGATCCGTTTCACGCTCGGCGAGAGGCGGTCAGCGGCGCGTGATGGGCTCGGTAGCATCAAGCACCGGCCCGGACGGAGCACGCCGTCGTCCGCTCACCGCCGGTCGGAGCAGCCGGAGGTGCCCATGAGTGCGGAGGCCACAAACCCCGCGATGCCTGGCCCCGTGACGCCCGCCGCGCCGCGCAGGCGCGGTCGTCCGCGGCTCGACCTGCGCAGGCTCGGCCGTGCGGCCCTGATGGGGCCCGCCACCCGGGACCGGCTGCCGGACGCGATCGGCCATGTGGCGGAGGCCCATCGCGGCCACTATCCGGACGCGGACCTGGAGCCGCTGCGGCGTGCGTGGGTCCTCGCGGAGTCCTCCCACCGCGGCCAGATGCGCAAGAGCGGTGAGCCGTACATCACACATCCGCTCGCGGTCACCCTGATCCTCGCCCAACTGGGCGCCGAGACCACGACCTTGACGGCCTCCCTGCTCCACGACACCGTCGAGGACACGGATGTGACGCTCGATCAGGTGCGCACGGAATTCGGCGACGACGTCTGCTATCTCGTCGACGGCGTCACGAAGCTGGAAAAGGTCGACTACGGAGCGGCCGCCGAGCCGGAGACCTTCCGCAAGATGCTCGTGGCCACCGGCAACGACGTACGCGTCATGTCGATCAAGCTGGCCGACCGCCTGCACAACATGCGCACGCTCGGCGTCATGCGCCCCGAGAAGCAGGCACGGATCGCCAAGGTGACGCGGGACGTGCTCATTCCGCTCGCCGAACGCCTCGGTGTGCAGGCGCTCAAGACCGAGCTGGAGGACCTCGTGTTCGCGATCCTCCACCCGGAGGAGTACTCCCAGGTCCAAAAGCTGATCGCGGCCAACGCGGTGGGCGGCGGCGACCCGCTGGAAGGCACGGCCGACGACGTCCGGTCGGTGCTGCGCGAGGCGGGCATCGCCGCCGAAGTCCTCATCAGGCCACGGCACTTCGTCTCGGTCCACCGGGTGCACCGTAAGCGCGGCGAGATGCGCGCCGCGGACTTCGGACGGCTCCTGGTCCTGGTGAACGAGGACGCGGACTGTTACGGCGTCCTCGGCGAGCTGCACACGTGTTTCACGCCGGTGGTCTCGGAGTTCAAGGACTTCATCGCCGTACCGAAGTTCAACCTCTACCAGTCGCTGCACACGGCCGTGGCCCGCCCGGACGGGGAGGTCGCCGAAGTCCTCATCCGTACGTACCAGATGCACAAGGTGGCCGAGGCCGGCGTCGTCGCCCTGCGCAATCCGTACGCTCCTCCTTCGGAGGAGCAGTCCGATGCCGGTGGCGACTCCCCTTCCGACGTCGCCGTCGAGGGCGAGCGCGCCGACCCGACCCGGCCCGGCTGGCTCTCCCGCCTGCTCGACTGGCAGGAAGCGGCCCCCGACCCCGACACCTTCTGGTCCACGCTCCGCGAAGACCTCGCCCAGGACCGCGAGATCGCCGTCTTCCGCCCCGACGGCGGCACGCTGGGGCTGCCGGCCGGCGCGAGCTGTGTGGACGCCGCATACGCGCAGTACGGCGAGGACGCCCACGCCTGCATCGGCGCACGTGTCAACGGACGCCTGGCGACGCTGAGCACGGTCCTGCTGGACGGCGACACGGTCCAGCTGCTCATGGGGCAGGACGCGGCGTCTGGGCCCTCCCGCGAGTGGCTCGACCACGCGCGCACGCCCGGCGCCCGGATCGCCATCCGACGCTGGCTCACGACCCACCCCACGCCCGCGTCGGCCCCCGCGACCCCGGAGAAGACAGCCCCGGCGCCCCAGCCGCAGGCCACCGACTTCCCGCGCCCCGCAGCGGCGAACGCCGTCGTGGACAGGGAAGGCGCGAGCGTACGGCTCGCGGGCTGTTGTACGCCCGTGCCGCCCGACGACGTGACCGCCTTCGCCGTGCGCGGCGGGGTCGTCACCGTGCACCGCGTCGAGTGCCCCGCGGTCGCCCGCATGAAGGAAGTGGGGCGCGCCGAGGTCGGAGTGCGCTGGGGAGACAGCGCGGAGTGCCGGGTCACGCTGATCGCCGAGTCGTTCGGTCGGGCGCATCTGCTGGCCGACCTCACTGAAGCCATCGCCCTGGAGGGCGTCGAGATCATGTCGGCGACCGTCGAGCCGCCGAGCCAGCAGCGCGTGCGCCACACGTACACGCTGCAACTGCCGGACGCGGCCCACCTCCCGGGGCTGATGCGCGCGATGCGTGCGGTGCCAGGGGTGTACGACGTCAGCCGTGCCCAGCATCCGGCGGCGGCGAATTCGTAGCAGCGTGCCACCGGCACCGGCACCGGCGTCGCTCAGCCGCCTGTAGGCGACTCGTTCGAGTGGCGTGGCGCGCGCCGACACCGGTGTGGAAGGTCCGCGCTGATAGCGGTGGTTCATGCTGCTCACCCCCCGGGTCAAGGCCTCGCGGCCGAAGACCCTTCGCATCACGACCGCGCTCCTGGCCGCGGCCACCTCCGCCACCCTCCTCGCCGCGAGCGCGCCGTCACCGGCCAGGCCGCTCGGCATCGGCGACCGGCTCTTCCCGCACCTGGGCAATCCCGGGTACGACGTCATGTCGTACGACATCGCCTTCACGTACCGCGGCGACAACAAGAAGCCGCTCGACGCCGTGACGGTGATCGACGCCCGCACGATCGCCCCGCTGCAGCGGGTCAACCTCGACTTCGCCCACGGCAAGGTCCGCTCCGTCGCCGTCAACGGCTCCCCCGCCCGCTTCGAGTCCACCGGTGAGGACCTGGTCGTCACGCCGTCGCGGCCGCTGGACCGGGGCGAACAGATGCGGATCACCGTCCGGCACACCAGTGATCCCAGGCCCACGAAGGACCGGGACGGCGGCTGGGTGCCCACGGCCGACGGGCTCGCCATGGCCAATCAGGCCGATGCCGGGCACCGCGTGTTCCCGTCCAACGACCACCCCGCCGACAAGGCACAGTTCACGTTCCGCATCACCACCCCCAAGGGGCTCACCGCGGTCGCCAACGGCCTGCCCGTCGCCACGGCGCACACCGGGTCCACCACGACCCGGGCCTTCCGCACCCGCCACCCCATGGCGACGGAACTGGCGCAGGTGTCCATCGGCCGCTCCACCGTGGTGCACCGCTCCGGGCCGCACGGCCTCCCCGTACGCGATGTGGTGCCCACCAAGGACCGCAAGGCGATGGAGCGCTGGCTGAAGAAGACGCCGGGCCAGATCGACTGGATGGAGGGGAAGGTCGGCCGCTACCCCTTCGAGACGTACGGGCTCCTGATCGCGCAGGCGCAGACCGGCTTCGAGCTCGAGACGCAGACCCTCTCGCTCTTCGAGAGGGAGCTGTTCAAGCGGCCCGAGTTCCCCGAGTGGTACGTGGACTCGATCATGGTGCATGAGCTGGCACACCAGTGGTTCGGCGACAGCGTGAGCCCGAGCTCCTGGTCCGATCTCTGGCTCAACGAAGGGCACGCCACCTGGTACGAGGCCCTCTTCGCCGAGGAGAAGTCGAAGAAGCCGCTCCAGAAGCGGATGCGGGAGGCCTACCGGCAGTCGGACGGCTGGCGCACCGCGGGCGGACCGCCGGCCGCGCCGAAGGGGCCCGCGCCGGGCCAGAAGATCAGCATCTTCCGCCCGGTCGTGTACGACGGCAGCGCTCTGGTGCTCTACGCGCTGCGCCAGGAGATCGGGCAGCGGGACTTCGACCGCCTGGAGCGGGCCTGGGTGCACACCTACCGGGACGGGAACGCGACGACCGCGGACTTCGTGCGGCTCGCTTCGGCGACCGCGGCCCGCGATCTGAGCGGATTCTTCGACGCCTGGCTGTACGGCGCGAAGACGCCGCCGATGCCGGGGCATCCGGACTGGCGTAAGGCGGCTCCCGCAGGGAAATAACCGGGAAATAACCCACGTGACGAGACGGGCCGTTCCGTGCAACCATCTTCAGGTCGGCGCCGCCGCGGGTCCGGGGAAACCCTTCGGGGTGATCTCAGGGCCCCCGCCGGCCGGCCCGGGGAATCTCGGGGCGGCCCCGAGCGTTGAGCACTATGACGAATCCCATCGACGTAAGGATCCAATGACCTCCTCTTCTTCCCCTTCCCAGGACGCGCAGAGCCTCGCGCAGAACTACCCCGAAGGTCTTCGGGCCGATGCCCTGATGGAAGAGGACGTCGCCTGGAGCCACGGACACGACGGAGAGCGGGACGGCGAACAGTTCGACCGCTCCGAGCGCGCGGCCCTGCGCCGTGTCGCCGGACTCTCCACCGAGCTCGAGGACGTCACCGAAGTCGAGTACCGACAGCTCCGTCTGGAGCGAGTGGTGCTCGTCGGCGTGTGGACCTCGGGCACAGTGCAGGACGCGGAGAACTCGGTCGCCGAGCTGGCCGCCCTCGCCGAGACGGCGGGTGCGCTCGTGCTCGACGGCGTCATCCAGCGCCGCGACAAGCCCGACCCGGCTACGTACATCGGATCCGGCAAGGCCCTGGAGCTGCGTGACATCGTCCTCGAGACCGGGGCCGACACCGTCGTCTGTGACGGTGAGCTGAGCCCTGGCCAGCTGATTCACCTCGAAGACGTCGTCAAGGTCAAGGTGGTCGACAGGACCGCCCTGATCCTGGACATCTTCGCCCAGCACGCCAAGTCCCGAGAGGGCAAGGCGCAGGTCGCGCTTGCCCAGATGCAGTACATGCTCCCGCGCCTCCGTGGCTGGGGTCAGTCGCTCTCCCGTCAGATGGGCGGCGCCGGATCCGGCGGTGGCGGCGGCATGGCGACCCGTGGTCCCGGTGAGACCAAGATCGAGACGGACCGCCGTCGGATCCGCGAGAAGATGGCGAAGATGCGCCGGGAGATCGCGGAGATGAAGACGGGCCGCGAGATCAAGCGCCAGGAGCGCAAGCGCAACAAGGTGCCCTCGGTCGCGATCGCCGGTTACACGAACGCGGGCAAGTCCTCCCTGCTCAACCGCCTCACGGGCGCGGGCGTCCTGGTGGAGAACTCCCTGTTCGCCACCCTGGACCCGACCGTGCGCCGGGCAGAGACGCCGAGCGGCCGGATCTACACCCTGGCCGACACCGTCGGGTTCGTACGGCATCTGCCGCACCACCTCGTCGAGGCGTTCCGTTCCACCATGGAAGAGGTCGGCGAGTCCGACCTGATCCTGCACGTGGTGGACGGCTCGCACCCGGTGCCGGAGGAGCAGCTGGCCGCCGTGCGCGAGGTGATCCGCGATGTGGGCGCGACCGACGTGCCCGAGATCGTGATCGTCAACAAGGCGGACGCGGCCGATCCGCTGGTCCTCCAGCGGCTGCTGCGCAACGAGAAGCACGCGATCGCGGTCTCCGCGCGCACGGGCGCGGGCATCGGAGAACTGCTCGCGCTGATCGACGCCGAACTGCCGCGGCCCGAGGTCGAGATCGAGGCTCTCGTGCCGTACACGCAGGGCCAGCTCATCTCGCGCGCACACGCCGAGGGCGAGGTGCTCTCCGAGGAGCACACCGCCGATGGCACGCTGCTCAAGGCGCGGGTGCACGAGGAACTGGCGGCGGACCTCGCGCCGTACGTCCCGGTCGCGGGCTGAACAACGCGGCTCCCGGCAGGCGCGGTTCACGCGGAACACATGACGAAGGCCCGCCCCCTCTCGTAGGGGGCGGGCCTTCGCCGCGTCATGTGCGTGGTGCGGCGGTCGCCCGCCGTACGACTACTTCCCGCCGTATGGCTACTTGGAGCCGTACTTCTTGCTCATCATGTCGTAGACCTGCTCGGCGCCCGCGCCCAGCTGCGGTCCGGCCAGCCAGGTGTTCTCGGCCGGGCCGATCGAGGTGTTCGAGACCAGCTGGGTCTTGCCACCCACCATGCGGAACCAGCCGCCGCCGGACGAACCGCCGGTCATGGTGCAGCCGATGCGGTACATCGTCGGCTGGGTGGAGGTCAGCGAGAGGCGACCCGGCTTGTCGATGCACTTGTGCATGATCTGGCCGTTGTACGGGGGAGCGGCGGGGTAGCCCCAGGCGCCCATCGAGCTCACGCTCTGCGCCGACGGAGTCGAGAAGTCGACCTTCAGCGCGTTGCCGACCGTCTCCTCGAGGGACTTGGAGCCCTGCTCCGGCTTCACGTGCATCACGGCGTAGTCGTACGGAGCACCGGCACCGCCCGAAGCGGCGCCCTCGTCGATCCACTCGGCGGAGGTCGAGACCCAGTCGGCCCAGTACTGGCCGTAGGGGGCGACTTCCTGCGGGGCGGCGTTGCTCAGCTCGGCCTCGGACTTGCCGAGGTCGTTGTAGGCCGGCACGAAGGTGATGTTGCGGTACCAGCCACCGGCGGAACCGGCGTGCACGCAGTGGCCCGCGGTCCACACGAGGTTGGACTTGCCCGGGTTGCGCGGGTCCTTCACGACCGTGCCGGAGCAGACCATCGAGCCCTCGGGGGAGTCGAAGAAGATCTTGCCGACCGGGGCGGCGTTCTCGTGGTACGGCGTCTTCTCGCGCTTGGCCTGGACCGGCGACGGCTCGGGATCGGTCGCGCCCTGGTCGGAGGGGGCGTCCTTCGCGGCGATCGTCTTGTTCGGGTCCTTGGCCTTCTTCATCCGCTCGGGCTTCCAGAGGCCCTCGATGACCGGGTTGACGAAGTCCTTCGACTCGCGGAGCCAGTCGTCCTTGTCCCAGTTCTTCCAGGCCCCGTCCTTCCACTTGTCCGGGTCGATGCCGTGGTCCTTCAGCTTGTCGGCGATGTCGCCGGGCAGCTTGGCATCGGAGCCGGTGTCGGTGTCGGACCCCTTGTCGGCACCCTGCGAGGTGTCGGCGCCGGCCTTGTCACTGGCCTTGTCGTCGCTGGGACCACAGGCCGTGGCGGTGAGTGCCAGAGTGGCGGCGAGCCCGGTGGCGGCGAGTGCGAGACGCCGCCCGCGACTGCGCGCGAAGGGCGCACGAGTGGAACGCATGCTGCTGTAACCCCCGAATTGAACGCGTGATTGCTGCAATTGCCATGTACTTGTCATGTGTGGGCGCGGAGGCTCCGGGAGCTCCCCGCCGACGCAACACCCCACTATGCCTGTGTGATTGAGGATGAATGACGGCGGGGTCGTGAAGGTTTCCGGCGACCCCGCCGTCGTACATCAGGCGTCGTGCATCAGGTGTCGTGCATCAGGTGTCGTACGCCAGGCGACTACTTGTCGGCGAACTTCTTGCTCACCGCGCCGTAGATGCCCTTGGCTTCCTTGCCCAGGCGCGGACCGGCCAGCCAGCCGGCCGTCACCGGGCCGATGGAGGTGTTGGACACCAGGGCGGGCTTGCCGTCCGAGCCCTTGGCGACCCAGCCACCGCCGGACGAACCACCGGTCATCGTGCAGCCGATGCGGTACATCGTCGGCTCGGGCTTGCTGATCGAGAGCCGGCCCGGCTTGTCGGCGCACTGGAACGCCTTCTGGCCGTCGAACGGCGGAGCGGCGGGGTAGCCGGTCGCCGTCATGTTCGCGATCTGGGGCACGGCCGGGGCGTTGAAGTCCACCGGGAGCGCCGAACCGACCTGCTCCTCGAGGGACTTGCCCTCGCTGCCCTTCTCGGGCGTCACGTGGATGGCCGCGAAGTCGTACGGCGCGCCCTTGCCGCCCGTCGGGCCACCCTGCTCGATCCACTGGTCGGAGGTCTGCGCCCAGTCACCCCACCAGACGCCGTGCGGAGCGACTTCTTCCTTGGGGGCGTTCTGCAGCTCGGCGGCCGACTTGCCGGAGTTGTTGTACGAGGGGACGAAGGCGATGTTGCGGTACCAGCCGCCCTCGGAGCCGGCGTGCACGCAGTGGCCCGCGGTCCACACCATGTTGGACTTGCCCGGGTGCGCGGGGTCCTTGACGACGGTTGCGGAGCAGACCATCGAGCCCTCGGGGCCGTCGAAGAACAGCTTGCCCGAGGCGGGGGCGCTGGCGTCGTACGGCGTCTTCAGGGCCGCCGCCTCCACCGGCTCGGGCGTCGGGTCGGTCACGCCCTGGTCACCGGAGATGTCGTTGTCGTCGACACCTCGGTCGGGGTTCTTGTCCGCGTCCCGCATGCGGTCCGAGTCCCACAGGCCGTCGATGATCGGGTTGACGTAGTCACCGGCCTCGCGGAGCCAGTCGTCCTTGTCCCAGTTCTTCCAGGCCCCGTCCCTCCACTTGTCCAGGTCGATGCCGTGCTCCTTGAGCCGGTCCTGGAGGTCGTCGGGGATCGTGACCTTGCCGTCGTCGTTGCCGCCGTTACCGTCGTTGGCGTCGTCGGCGGGCTGGGACGCGGACGGTTCGTCGCCCGCGTTGTCCTCGCTCGGGCCACAGGCCGTCGCGGTCAGAACGAGCGCCGCGCCGATGGCGACAGCGGCCGCCACAGGGGAGGTTCTGCCGCGCGCACTCCCCCCACGACGGGCGGTCTTGAGCGGGCGTATGGGTCGCATAGAGAGATTCCCCCTGGGCTTCGAGATCGATCGCATGCCGGACACCGCGTGCCGCAGGGCGCGTTGACCACCGAACTACCGTGGCGCTGCACACCCTGCTGCGGATGAACGGCACCCCACACTATGCCGGTGCCGTGGGGGACTGCCGACGGAACGGCAACGGTTTCGCTACGACCTTGCTGACCTGGGAATCATCCGGAGACGTGCCGATTTGACGTCTCCTTGTGTCGGAGCCTGTCGGTAGATGTCGGATCCCGTTGATGTCAACGGCTGATGTCAGCAGCTGCGTTGACATCAACCTCTGACCCCCCGCTTCCCGAGGGCTCTTGGTTCGCTCGGGAAGCGGGTGAGTGCGGACTTGTGTAGCCCTCGATTGGGCTCGGGCGTCGTGCCGAGCCGTCCGACATCGATTTGGCCGTGCTTGGCGTCGAGGATCCGCAGCCCCTTGACTTGACGCCTTCTAGGTCGTGTTCACCGCCCGTTGGGAACACGCCCCAGGAGATGAGGTCGGTCAGGCCGTTGGCATCCGCGTCTTCGGTGAAGCGGATGACCGGCCGTTCGACATAGGGAACGACCCGCTCAACACGAAGGGGCAGCGTGGTGTAGGTCGTGGGGTGCTCCAGCAGAGCCCGGAGCAGCTCACCCTCCCAAGAGCGCCTGGTCGCTGCCGACTGAGGTAGCAACCCAGGGCGGGTGGGGCGACCACCAGCTCGACGTGCTATGGGATGGTGACCCAGGATCTCGCCGATTTGGGCCAGTGGCTCCTAGAAGCCGAACCCCGATTGCGCAAAGGGTTGATCTGGTATGGGCCAGTCTTCACCAAGGGCGAGACGGCACTCCACTTCGAAGACATTCTGACGCGGCAACCGGGGACCCGGAGCACCCACGCTAATCGATCGGTCCATCGACTTCCTCGTGGAGAACGGCCGCGCTGTGGATCTGTCGCAGCAGAAACCACGCGCCAGCCGCGTGGTCCGGCCAGTGCTTGAAATCGATCTTCCCTTGCTCGACGGCCTCACCCTCAGTGACTTTGCACAAGTCACCAGCGAAGCGTTCGACTCCTACATCAAGTCCGCAAATTTCTACGCACTCAGCTCCACGAACTCACTGGCGCGCTGGAATCCGTCGACTCCCAGGTAGCGTTAGAACGAGTCGCGCTCACTATCAGCGACCAGGTGGACGCGGTTACCGCCGAGATGGACAGAGTTGCCCGGCCCCAGGCCCTCACCCGCGTCGGCGCCGTGCTGAGCACGACAAGTGCCGTCCTAGCCGCAGTCCGCCCCGACGCCCTCGAAAACGCACTGACCATCAGCGCCACGGCTGCAGCCGGCGCAACCGGCCTCTGGCCAACCATCCAGGCGTTTTCCGACATCAAATCCAGGCGCCCGCAAGACAAGTGGCACTACGTATGGGTCCTACAGAAGCGGGTCCCCCGTTGAGCTGCTGACACTCGGCTCACACCCGCCTAGCGGATCTGTGCCCGCATCACCCCACAACTGACTGAGCGTTACGCCCTGTCTGATGCCGTTACGTGATGATTCGAGGAGGCTGGCAGGGCCGCACTGAAGTGAGAGGTGTGCCACCAGTTCGCTGTAAGGCGCCAGAGGGCTGTTTGATCCCATTCCCTCCTGTCTGATCCCAACCCGGGCCCGCTCGTTGGTCTTTGGCCCGCTCGCCAAGCACCAGAGTGCGGACGGTATTTGCTGAGTCAGGCGTTGCAGGCATGCGTTATCTCCTACTGTGGTTGCGTGTCCTCGTCCCTTCCGCCTCCGCCCGATACCGGGCATCAGATGGCTGCTTGGTGGGAGCGGCGACACGCTCTTGGCCGCCTCCCATATTGGCTGCTTACCCGCGCCATCTGGCTGCTCACGCCGTGCGCGGGATTGTTCATCCTCAATGGGGCGTTGATGGGGTGGACGGCTGCGTATGAGGTCCTGCTTGGCATAACCTCTCCGGCTGCTGCGGACCCACAGTGGGCGGCATGGCTCTTGTCCGTGGCTGGCTGGGCCGCAATGCCCGCGCTCATCGGAGGCGCGGCCGGATACGTCATCTCCGCCCAGATCCAAAGCCATCAGAACCGTGACATCGACGAAGTAGTGGCCCAGCTCATCAACCGCAGCCGTTCGTCCTCCGACGAAGAGGAGGACGGCATGTGATCACTCTGCATGAGCTTCACCAGCAGGGCAGCAGCATCGCCGAGGCCGTCACTGCTTTCGGCGGGCTTCATCCTCACCCCCGTACGGTCGACACTGAGCACTGCGAACCGGATTGGAAGGTCGCGGAGGAGCACTTTCTTCGGATCCAGTCTCTAATTCTGCAGGAGGCTGCTGCACCAGGTGCGAGAAGCCTCCGTGAGCGAGAGCGGCGTGCGGAGAACGCCGCTACCGACGTGCTCCAGGCTCTTGCCCGGATTCTCGCCCTCGACCCCGCTGCTGGCCGGTGCCCGGTCTGTCAAACCCACAACCAGCTGCCTGCGCGCCTTTAGTCTGGAGACGTGGTGGACGACACCGAGACCCAACGACAGGCCGACGTCGTTCGTGGGCTGCTCTATCTCGCATGCCCCGGCGCCCCCACCGCCGCACTCAACGACACGGCAACTGCCATCGCCCGACGCTCCAGCGCCCCTGATGCGCCCACCCAGGCTGTTCCCGAAGCCGATCGCTTGGTGGCCGCTCGCCCGGAGTCGGACCGCCCGCGCCAACTCCAACGCGCAGCCTTGCGGGGTGCGAATCTGTACCGGGCCGCCCTACGTGAAGCAAATGTGGCTGAGGCGGATCTGTCCGGCGCTAACCTGTCCGGCGCTAACCTGTTCTGTGCGACGCTGTTCCGGGCGAATCTGGCCGATGCGGACCTGACCCGTGCGACGCTGTTCCATGCGGTTCTGGTCCGTGCGACGCTGGTCGGCGCAAACCTGACCGGTGCGACTCTGACGGGTGCGAATCTGTACCGCGCAACCCTGACCGGTGCGGACCTGACCGGTGCGGACCTGACCGGCGCGGATCTGACCGGTGCCACTTTGGTCGGCGCGAATCTGACCCGCGCAACCCTGACCGACGCAAACCTGACCGGTGCGACTCTGACGGGTGCGAATCTGTACCGCGCAACCCTGACCGGTGCGGATCTGACCGGCGCGGACCTGACTGGTGCGGATCTGACCGGTGCCACTTTGGTCGGCGCGAATCTGACCCGCGCAACCCTGACCGACGTGACGCTGGCCCGCGCGAACGTGGGGAATGCGATCCTGACGGGTGCGTCCTTGACGGCCGCTGCTCTGACTGGCGCTTCCTTGGCTGGAGCGAACCTGAACAACACAGAACTCGTTGGTGCGAACCTGGGCAGTGCAAACCTGACTGGCACGAACCTGGCTGACGCTTCCCTGGACGGTGCGAACCTGAGCAGTTCGGTCCTGATCGGTGCGATCCTGTGCGGTGCGAACTTGACCAACGCCCACGGCCTCCAACTCGCTCCCGGAATCGAGTGGAACACCGAAACGCGGTGGCCAGTCGGCTTCGACGCAGAGGTTCACGTTCGCTCCGAAGAAGTGCGGCCGGGAGTATTTCGTGTGCAAGACACCGCAGCTCCGGACCGTTTCGGTGCCAATGCTCGATAGAGATCAAGAGGCTTGTCGGAGTCCGGTCTGAGCGACTGCCGTGCGGCGAGACACTCAGGAGAAGTCGGGATCCCTGATCGCCTTCCCCTCAGGCCGGCGGCGAAATGCCCGTGGACGAGGAGCTTGAGCTCGTCGAGTCGGCACCACTGGGCTGGAAGTCGCCCCCTCCTCCTCCGCCAGGGTAGAGACGGGCCGGTTCGAGCACACTCCGATCAGCGTTACCCCGCTCAACGCTTCACTTCAGAGGAACCACACCCAATCTCGTTCCCACCTTCAACACCGCACCGCTCGACATGAGGCTGTCCTTCCATGCCCAGTTGATGCAGATGAACGGCATCACCATGCAAGGCGCCATGGGTATGTCGGCGCTCAGCGCCTTCGCGCTTGCCGCCGTGACGCGTGGCACCTCAAGGCGACTGGCCGACGGGGCTGGACTCCTTGCTGTCGCGTCCTTCCTGATTACCCGTCTCGGCAACGTCCCGATCAACGGCCGTATTAAGCAGTGGGCGGCCGCCTCGGCACCAGCCGATCACGCGGAGATCCTGGCTCGCTGGGAGGCGTTCAACTACGCACGCACGCACGCACGGCTACCGAGCTCGCCGCCTTCGTGTTGCTGATCCTTCTCGCCCTGCGCCGAAGCCGCTCTGCTCAGGAGCCAAACGGCGGATCCCAGCTCGCAGCCGCGAGGCGGTCACGTGCCGCTATCCGTACTGTGCTGGAGTTTCGCGGGCGTCGGCTGCGGATCCTGAGCGGTGGCTCCCGAGCAGTGTGGCGATGAGGACGGCGCCGAGCACGAGGAGGGCAGCGGCGATGGTGAGCGCGAGTGAGAAGCCTTCCGTCGCGGCGTGCAGTGCTTCGGCCGAGTCGGCCAGGGAGGCGTTGAGGCGGGCGGCCAAGGTGACCATGATCGCCAACCTCACTGCGCCGCCTATCTGTTGGACGGACCCGGCCGTTGCTGGGCAGCCAGGTTTTGGCAGGCGCGCTGTTCGAAGGGTTGCGTGGCAGGCGTGGAGGAGGGTGCGGTGGCGTCCGGTGGTGAGGAGCTGAGCGTCCGTGGAGAAGATACAGAACCGCAGGTGGCAGGTTCCCATCGACTCGGCTGGCGGTTGGCGACGATGGACGTCGAGGCCAGCAGGTCGAGCGCGGTCTTGGCAATCTCCAGCCAGACCTTTGTTCTGTGCAGTGTCGTACAAGAGCAGGTTTCTCTTCCCGCGGCGACCGGGGATTCGTTGCGGAGTTGGAGAACGGGGGTTACTGCAGGCACCCCTCAACTACCCTTTTTTGAGGGTGACTTGGCGAGGCTCTCAGGGGAGGGACGAGTCGGAGGAGGGCGAGTGTGCTGCTGTCATTGCCTGGTCGGGCCTTGCGCCTATGTTGGCGCAGGATTGTCCATGGCTTCATCCTGAGAGGGAACTTAGAGATTGAAGCGATGATGATGCTCGGCAGTGGCCTGCTCAAGGACATTGACCGGGAACGACGGCACGCACACGCCCCCAGGGCCCAGCAAGACCTCGCGAAGATCAGGGCCGCTGCTGAGGCAGAAAACAAGCAATTGCTGGTCACTATCCAGGCAATACGCCATGTCCCCCTCGGTGCCGAGGGGGACACTCTCGCACGCAGAGCATCCCTCGGGCTCACGGCGTACGAGGGGTGGCGCGAGGCAATGGATCGCCATCTAGAGCAGGCGCGGCAGATTCGCCTCGAAGATTCGGTGAGTACGCCCGTCTGGCGCCTTAAGTCCCTCAGGCAGGTTGTAGCCACGGTCTTTGCTGTGGGCGGCGCCACATGGCTGCTCGTAGGGGACAACGGGACGGAATGCGCGGCGGGATGGTTCCTGATGACGTGTTCAGCCGCGCTGCTTGCGGCCCTTGCGTTCGGCGATGGCTGCTTCATGACCGTTGTCGGGACGGCGACGCTGACTCTCGTAGCCTGGAAAGGCCGGAGCATCGGTGACTGGGCTGATGACACGCGTCCGTGGCCGGTGGTGGGCTCCTTGCTGCTGATCTGCGTCCTTGGGGTGCTGGCAGAGCGTCGGGTGCCGCAGGAGCCCCCATGGCGGAGGGCGCGAGAGCGCCAACGCAACCCCCATGCTTGGTGAGCGTGAGGGGACGGTGCGTCGTGTCTCGTCGGGCGCCGCGTATCCCAGTCCGTGGGACGAGCATCTAGGTTGCCTCAGCCTCCAGCAAGCCGAGCGCGGTGGCGAGTGCCAGTGACTCGCCGATCTCGAAGGCCACCCCTTCTGCGGCTGCCCGGCTGCGGTTTCCTGGGAGGCGCCGGCGTTTCCTTCCGGGACGGGCCAGGAGCGGGTGCTCGTGCAGCGCATACACGGATGCCAGCAAGAGCCAGCCGCCGGACGCGCACGAGTAGGGGACAGCTTTCTCCGCGGCTAGGCCGCGTACCATTTCAGCCTGCGCTGCGCGTACTTCTCGTAGCCTCTGGCGGGTGGAGAAGTAGCCTCCGAGAAGGCGATTCACCTGCCTGGTTGCTGTGTCCTTCACGATGCTCAGTTCCTCTGAGGGGGACAGGGTGCCAGAGTGCACGTGGTCCATATCCGCGCGGCTCTGCGGGCTTGGCGGCGTGCGTTGCGCATCGAGTTCATACCAGATCGGATAGAGATATGCGCTGGTCAGTATCGCGCTAGCGAGGTGTTGGCGGGTTTGTGGCTCAAGGGTGGGCACAAGGGCGGGGATCGTGGCCAGTTGGTTGAAGATGCCGGCGATGAGCCAGGGCGCGGCGCCCTGGGCTCCTGGGAGCAGGGTGTTCACGGTCTGGGTGAGCTCCTCGCGCAGTGCTCTCATGTCGTGGACAAGAGGCGGGTGGGGTATACCGCGCCCGGCGAGGAAGTCCTCAGGGGAGGGTCCACCTCCGCCTGCGTCGATCAGAACGCCACGGACGAGCTCGCCCAAAGTTTCGTGCCCGCTGAGATCATCGCCAGGCGAGCCCAGCTGGTCGGTCCAATCACCGGGCATCACATCAGCCCCCATTCATTACCCGTGCAACCGGTTTTTCCATTCGTGGATCCGCGAGTGGCTCGACTGTATTGGGGTGGAGAATGCTATGGCAATTAGCCCTGCTTTGGGGGGCCTTGATGACTGTTGGGCCCTGGCTGATCAGGGGGCGCCATCCGCCCCTGCACATCCGTGCCGGCGGGAGTCTCGCTGGATGCATGATGATGGCTTCGGCATTGCAAGAGCTCGCCCGGAGTGATGCTCCAATGTGGGCCACCGTCACCGTGTTGGCCTCTCTCCCTCCTGCTGCGGCACTCGCGTATTGGCGCTACCGCCGAGGGCAGCTACTGAGCGTCGGCGTTGCATGGAGTGAACGAGCCAGAATCGCTGAAGCGATCGACCTGGGCGCGCAAGGGGAGCAGCTGCTTGCCGATTTCGACCATAAGCGGGACGCGGCAGCGCTGAGTGTCGGAATCGATCGGCTGGGCAAGGCGGTCGAGCACTCCCACGGCAGCCGGCACCAGGCGGGCCTTGCGGTGTCGCTGGTGATGGCACTCGTAGGCAGATACGACCGGTTGCGTAATCCCGATGACCTGGACCGGGCCATCGATGTCGCGCAACGCGCAGTTGAGAACACCTCGCATGACGTACCAGAGAGAGCACGCCTCCTAGTCGCACTCGGCCACGGCCTGCAAGTGCGTTACGGTCACGTCGGCGACTACGCCGACCTGCAACGGGCCCTCGAAGCCGGTCGGGCAGCGGCCAGGGCCGCGCCCTCAGGGCACGAGTTCCGACCGACTTGCCTTGAAATCTTGAGCAATATCCTGGCGGACTGCTTCGAACGCGACGGCAACCCCTCCGACCGAGATGAAGCCATCAGGCTGGGCCAGGAGATCCTGGCCACCGTGCCCCGGCGCAGCGACGAAGGGATCGCAGCCCTGCTCGCTCTGGGCTCCTGGATTCTTCAGACCAATGAGCGCGGCAGTTTGCTTGCCATCGACCAGGCTGTGGACTACGGGCGGCGCGCGGTCAAGGCGGCGCCTGCCAAACACCCGCAGGGCTACTCGGCCCACCGCCAGCTGTCGCTGGCATTGCGTGCCCGATACGAACGGCGCGGCGATACAGAGGACCTTGACGGCGCCATCCGCCAAGCGGAACTTGCGGTGCGCGGGCTTGCGCCGGACGACGCACTACGGATCCGAGGACAGTTGGCATTAGCGGAGGCACTTGGCCACCGCTACGAGCGCTTCCGCCAGCGTGCCGACCTGAAACGGGCGATCGCTGAGGCGCAGGCTGCGACGCTCCACACGGCGGCCGAGGCGCCGCTCCGCGTCGTAGCCTGGCTTACCGCCGGGAAGATTGCGATGGACCATCGCGAATACGACACGGCAGTGAAAGCCGTTGAATCAGCCGTCGCACTGCTGCCGCACGTCGCCGGCCGGGAACTGACCGCCCAGGACCAGGAACACCGTCTCGGCAAGTGGAACGGAGTCGCTTCCCTTGCCGCCTCTTGCGCACTGGCGGCGAACGCGCCGGACCAGGCCCTGCGTCTACTCGAGGGCGGACGCGGCATCTTACTCACCCGAGCTCTCTCCACACCCTCCGACCTGACAGAACTCCGCAGCCAACTCCCCGATCTCGCGACTGAATTGAGTCAGGCCGCGGACACCCTTGACACTGGCACCGCACTGTCACAGCGCCGACGGCAACGCGAGACGCACGAGGGCGTACTCGAACGCATCCGAGCGCACGAAGGCTTCGAGGCTTTTGCCCGCCCGCCCTCCATCGACGACCTGCTGTCACACGCCGCGCAGGGCCCGGTGGTCTATCTCCTTAGCGCCCCCGAGCGGGGGTATGCGATTTTACTGACGGTCGACGGAGTGCGTACGGTGCCGCTGCCAGGGGCCTCATCGGAGGCTGTCGTAGAGCGGGTGGCCACCCTGCTGGAGGCCGTCGCTCCCAATCGGGTACTTGACAGGGATGCCCAGCCCGCCGTGCACGAGGTGCTCGCCTGGCTCTGGGACGCCGTTGCTGAGCCCATCCTCAAGTCCCTCTCCCTTCCCGACAGCATCGCTGGGCAGTTGCCGCGCGTGTGGTGGGTACCGACCGGGATGTTTACCTTCCTCCCAGTCCACGCAGCCGGCCACCATCGTGCCGCCCCTACCCATTCCCGCCCCGAGACAGTACTGGACCGGGTCACTTCCTCGTACGTGCCAACAGTGCGCACCCTCGCGGCGGTTCGCTCCGCCACGCAGTCCGGGTCAGGCGGGCACCCTCATCCGCTCGTCGTCGCACTCCCCGAGACGCCAGGCGCGAATGAACTACGCAACGCCACTCGTGAAGCCCGCCTCATCAGCTCTCTGTTCCCCACGGCCCGCGTACTCGTACGCGAACAGGCCACACGCGGACGGGTGGAGGCTGAGCTCACGGGCAGATCTTGGGTTCACTTTGCTTGCCACGGCCACACGGACACCGAGTCGCCTTCTCGTAGCAGGCTCCTCCTCCACGACCACGAGCATCGCCCCTTCACCGTCGCCGACGTGTCTGCTCTGCAGCAGGGCCTCAGAGCAGGGAGAGAGCTGCAGCAGCGGGTGCGCGCGCCTGAGATGGCGTATCTGTCCACATGTGACTCGGCGCGGACTTCGCCACGCCTGGCCGACGAATCCCTCCACCTCGCCGCCGCCTTCCAACTGGCCGGCTTCCCCCAAGTGGTAGCCGCCCTGTGGCCTCTGGCCGACGAAGCTGCGTACTCCTTCGCCGAGGACTTCTACCGCCACATCCACGCCACCCACACGCCGGGTGCCCGACTCGACGCCGCGACCGCCGTTCGCCATGCGACGCTGAAAGCCCGCGCGAGCTTCCCGAGCCTGCCAGCCGTGTGGGCGGGACACGTCCACTTCGGTGCGTAGGCGAGGCTGGCGAGTTGGGTCAGTCTCCGTGCGGTGGCGCCGCCTCGTCCCTGTCACCGTCAGCTTCCGGTGCGTCGGCGGGCCCACTACCGGGCGAAGCGCTCGCGCGTCCGGCGGGCGCCCGTGTGGGTTCCACCACCTGGGTCCGCGGAGAGTAGCCGCGGATCTCAGCAGACCCCTGCAGCAGTCTCCGCTCAGCAGGGGTCAACTCCGGCTGTCGTTCGTCGGACTCGTCTGCCATGAAAGGCTTCCTCCTTGCGCTGTCACTTCTCCGGCTCAGCTGCCGACTGTCTGGCGCCCCTCGGGCGTATCGCGCTCGCCGGTTCGCACATCCGCTGCGCCATCACGTGGTGCGGGCACAACCTCAGGTGCCGAAGCCGGTGGATCGACCATCTCCACGATGTCTACGTCCGCACCACGCACATGCAGCCCAGCAGTTCCCTCGACGCGCTCGGTGAAGCTGCCGTCATCGCGCATCCGCCACGCCGACTCCAAGTGCAGCTCGCGCGGTTGCGGATAGGAGGTGGCGTACGACTTGTTCCCGTACCACCCGCCCACCCAGGTGCCGTCCCGGAGCCGGAGTCGGACAAAGCACGGGCGGCGGTCACGGAAGATGTGATCCCAGGCCGAAGGGGTCCCCTGGTAGCGGGCGCGCAGCTGACGGCGTTGCCTCAGCGAGAGGGCGGCGGCTGCCGCCGCAGGTACGGCGACAAACAGTGCGAGCCCGACGAGACCCACCAGCCGGAGTCGCTCGTCTGGCACGTCTCCGTGCAGCAGCCCGCCCTGCCCAACCCGTACAAGCCGCAGCACTTCGGGCCCGACGGCCACCAGGTACGCCGTGTCCAACACTACGGAGGCAACCAGTGCACGCAGTATCCGCTCACTCAGCGTGCGCTCCTGGGGAATGGGGCCACGCCAGCGTTCCCGGAGGAACTGATAGACGGCTCCGGGGAGGACGAACAAGATCAGTACGGCGAGCTGGAACGTTGTGGAGGGAGCCTGCGTCATCCGCTGCAACCCTTCGCCCCGTCACGGTTGTGGCCCACATTCCAGCGTAGGCGTGCTTGTCTGCCTTCGCGGGGAGTTTGGTACAGGTAGTCGAACGCCCGCCTTTGATTGTGGATCCGGCGCTGGCGTTGGTCCAGCGGCCGGCCCAGGCGCCGGTCGGCGTCGACAGGGTCGGTGAACTGCGCGGTGTCGCCGCTGATGAACCCGGTATTTCGGCTGATGGCGAAGCGGTACACCCTCCATCCGCGACTGTCTGCGGTCCCGCCGGGCATCCGGAAGCTCGCCTGCTGGATGATGAGGCACCCCGACCGTCTGCGGGACGAGGACCGGAACCAATTCGCAGGTGCCCTCGCTCGCTCGCGCCGAACGCAGACCGTCGGGCAGACGGACCCAGATCTGGCGGACGCTGTCGGGGCTGCACCGTCAGAGCGTGTCGCAGTAACAGCTCGACAGTGGGGCGACGAACACCGCCAGCCACTCCTGGACGTGCCCTCTGCGCTGTCCGAGCCTGTGTCTGAGTCCAGGAAATGCCCACCGTCCTCTGCCGTCGGTCTACGGCAACCCGCCGCCGGCAAGTGACGGAACCAAGCTGATGTCGTCATTGGATGTCAAATGTGCTGCACCTGGGCGTCTCTCGGAACGGCAACGGTTTCGCTACGACCTTGCTGACCTGGGAATCATCCGGAGACGTGCCGATTTGACCAGCCCCCCGCCCCCTGCGCCGCGCCTCCGACGTGGCGACGTCCCCTATGAATTACTCATACCGAACACCCGCGATCTTTCATGAGCTCCTCGTGGCCGGATACCTGTGGCCGCGCACCGCCCCGTGCCACTGTCAGGGCAGCGAGTGAAAGGAGCGGGGGAGATGTTGATCGGAGTTCTTGGGCCCTTGGTGTCCAGTGTGGGTGAGACATCGATCGTGCCGAGCGCCGCCAAACCGCGGCAGCTTCTCGCCCTGCTCGGGGCCAACCTGGGCAGGCCCGTCGGCATGGGGGAGATCGTCGAGGAACTGTGGGACGACGCGCCGCCGCGTGGGCCGTCCGGAGTGGTGCAGACCTATGTGAAGCAGCTGCGCAGGTCCATCGCCGTGGCGCTCGCGCCGGGGCTCGGCTGCGGGGCGAAGGACATCCTGCGTCTCGCGAACACCGGCTATCGGCTTGAACTGCCCGGCGTCACGGCCGAGGCGCACGAGTTCGAGGAGCGCGCCAGGGCCGGGACGCGAGCGCTGGCGGAGGGCGAGGACGAAGCGGCCTCGGTGCTGCTCGGAGAGGCGCTGTCCCTGTGGCGCGGTGTCGCCTTCGCCGATGTGCGGACCGGGCCCTTCCTGCGTGCCGAGGCGCTGCGCCTGGAGGAGCTGCGGATCGCCGCACAGGAGAACCGCATCACCGCCGAGCTGCGCCTGGGCCATCACGCCGGACTCGTCAGTGAACTCACCGCGCTCACCAGCAGGTTGCCGTTCCACGAGAATCTGCACGGCCAGCTGATCCTGGCCCTCTACCGGTCCGGCAGAACCACCGAGGCGCTCGAAGTGTTCCGCAGGCTGCGCGAGGCGTACGCGCGTGAGCTGGGCATCGAGCCGTCGCCACGGCTCCAGCGGCTCCACCGGTCCGTCCTTGCCGCCGACCCGGGTCTTGACTCCAAAGCCCCGAATTTTGCCGCCTTTTAGTCACTGCCTCCACGCTGGTGCTCGTGCCGGCCGGGGGCTCGCTCCACCGTGAGCGTCGCGCGCCCTCCCGGTCGGGCAGGTGTGCCACCCGCGCCCGCACAACGGGGGCCGGGCCGCACACCGCCCGTCCGGTCGGTCGTCGGAACCGCGCGTGCGGCGGGCACCGGCCGGCACACCGATCCGGACGAGCGAGGCGGAGCCCGATGACCCGTTATCTGTCCACGAACCGAGTCGACGCCCCCGAAAGCGGCAGGCTGCGCGTGTTCTGCTTCCCCTACGCGGGTGGCGGCGCCTCCGCGTACGCCCGCTGGCAGCGTGGCCTTGACGCGCACGGTGCGGGCGTCGAGGTCCTTCCCGTCCAACTCCCGGGCCGCGAGGGCCGGGCGAGCGAGCCGCGGTTCACCGACCTCGACGCGCTGGTCGACGACCTGGACGCGCAGCTCGACGACGACCTGGACGCGCCGCACGCCTTCTACGGCCACAGCATGGGCGCTCTCATCGCCTACGCCCTGGCCCATCAACGGCAACGGCGCGGCGCCCCCCTGCCCGAGGCGCTCGTCCTGAGCTCCTATCGCGCCCCCCATCTGCCCGCCCCCAACATCGCCGCACCGGACGCCAGCGACGAGGAACTCCTGGCGAGCCTCGCGGACCTGGGCGGCATCCCCAGCGTCCTGCTCAACCACCCGGACTTCCTGTCGGCGCTCCTTCCCGTCGCCCGCGACGACCTGCTGCTGTGCACCGGGAACGCCGCGAGCGTGGACACCGAGCCCATCCAGGTGCCGATGTACCTGTTCGCGGGCAAGCGTGACCGGCTCGTCTCCGTCGCCGAGGTCGTCACCTGGCGACGGCACGCCGGACGCGGCTGCGAGGTCCGCACCATGCCGGGCGGGCACTTCTTCATCCGCGCGCACGAGGACACCCTCCTGCGCGAACTCGCCTCCGTACTGCGCCGCCACGCGGCCGTCCCCGCGCTCGCGGGTGCACTGAGCGCCTGAGACGGGGAGAGACGACGATGAGTCACCAAGAGACCTTCACCCGGCGTGTGGTGGACAACGCCGCCGCCAACAGCGAGCGGGAGGCCCTCCTCTATCTGCGCGGCGGCGCCGACGGCGGCCCGCTGATACCGGAGCGACTGCTGTACGGGGAACTCGACCGCCGCGCCAAGGGCATCGCGTCCTGGATCCAGGAGCGGGGCTTCGCGGGGCGGCAGATCCTGCTCCTCGAACCTCCAGGCACGCCGTTCGTCGCGGCCTTCGTCGGTTGTCTCTACGCGGGCGCGACCGCCGTCCCCGCACCGCTGCCGACGGGCCACCAGCGGCACTTCAGCCGCCTGTCACGGATCGCCGCCGACGCGCGGGTCGCGGCGGTGCTCACCAGCTCCGAGCATGCGCCCGAGGTCGAGGCCTGGCTCGCGGCCACCGGTTTCACCGACGTGGTGTGCCTGGCCACGGACACCGACCCGGTGGGCGATCCGGGCGCCTGGCGTGAGCCCGCCGTGCGCCCCGATGACCTCGCCTTCCTGCAGTACACCTCCGGGTCCACCAGCGCGCCGAAGGGCGTCATGGTCTCGCACGCCAACCTCATGGCCAACGAGGCGGCCATCCAGCGCACCCTAGGCTCGAACGCCGGGACCCGCATGGGCAGTTGGCTGCCGATGTACCACGACATGGGCCTGATAGGGCATCTGCTGCACCCGCTGTGGCTGGGCACCGGCTCCGTACTGATGGCGCCGGAGACCTTCCTCCAACGGCCCGTCGGCTGGCTGGAGATGGTCTCCGACCACGGGGTGACCATGGGAGGCGGCCCCAACTTCGCGTACGACATGTGCGTACGCCGGGTCAAGGACGCGGACATCGACCGGCTCGACCTGTCCCACTGGGAGCAGGCGTGCAACGGCGCGGAGCCCCTGCGCGCGGAGACGATCGAGGCCTTCACGGCACGGTTCGCGCGTGCCGGATTCCGGCCGGAGGCGTTCTTCCCCTGCTACGGCATGGCGGAGACGACCCTCCTCGTCTCGGGTACGCCGCTGGGGAAGGCCCCCGTCACCCGCGCCGTCGACACGGCGGCCCTGGAGCTCGGCAGCCTCGAAGCGGCGGGACGAGGGCCACAGCGGCGCCTTGTCAGCTCGGGACGGGTGAGCGCGGAGGACTTCGACGTACGCATAGTCGACCCGGCGACCCGCCGGCCGCTGCCGGACGGCGAAGTCGGCGAGATCTGGCTGCGCGGGCCCAGCGTCGCCCGCGGCTACTGGGACAACTCGGACGCGACAGCCGAGGCGTTCCGCGCCGCTCTGCACGGCGAGCGTGAGGGCGGCTGGCTGCGCACCGGGGACCTGGCGGCCCTGCACGAGGGCGAGTTGTACGTGACCGGCAGGCTCAAGGAGATGGTGCTGGTCAACGGGCGGAACATCTATCCGCACGACGTGGAGGCCGCCGTCCGTAAGGCCGCCCCCGTCCTGGGCACGGGCGCCGCGTTCGCGGTCGCGTCGGCCCGCGACGGACGCGACCGCCTCGTCCTGGTGCAGGAGGTCAGGGACCGCGGGGCGGACGTCGACCACCAGGATCTGCTCGCGCGCGTACGCCGCGTGGTGAGCGACGAGTTCGGGGTGGCCGCAGGCACGGTCCTGCTCGTGGCGCCCGGGACGGTGGGCCGCACCACGAGCGGCAAGATTCAGCGGACGCTGATGCGCACCCGGTTCCTCGCGGGCGCCCTTGATCCCGTACACGCGGTGGTGGAAGCGGAGTTCGCCGAGCTGGTCGCGGGAGCGCGTACCGCAGGGGCCTGAGACCTGACGGCGAAGGGTGGCACCCCGGAGCGGGGTGCCACCCTTCAACACTGCCTGTCACACGGTCACTTCGTCAGAAGCCACCAGACCCGGTCATAGGCGAGGACGTGGTAGACGACGAGGGTGATGAGGAACCAGCGGGCGGTCCTGCGGATCTCCAGCTGGTAGAGGGCCGCGACCGCCCCGAAGAACACGGCGAGTTCGAGGATCAGGCGCAGGGGTCCGGGTGTCTCGTAGTCGGTCTCGCCGGAGCGTGACTCGTCGCCCGAGACGGCGAAGGCACCCCAGGCCCAGCCGACGAACACGGGTAACGCGACGACGGTGAGCCAGCGCCATGGGGACGGTGTCCTGCGCCACGCCCACAGACCGAAGCACACGAGGGCGAACAGCTCGAACAGGAAGCGGAACAGGAGCATGGCCGGGTTGTAGGCCAGGGCGATGGTGTTCAATTCGTCTCCTCGGCAGTCTTCTTGAGTGCCCACAGCCAGTCGTGGAGCACCTGCTCCAGGCGCTCACTGCTGTAGTAGAGAGCCAGCAGGGGGCCGCCGATGGACTCCTCCGAGTACACCTCAGTACCACCGTCCGGCAGTCGTGTCAGGCGGAAGCGGTGCACGGCCCTGGTGCCGGCGAGCAGCCCTGTCCAGCACAGCTCGTGTTCCGGATCGACCACGGCCATCGTCGACTTGATGGACATCCCGTTGAGCTTCCACCGGAACTCCGTGCCGGGCCTGGGTGCGCCGGGCTCTCCCGCGCGCATGCGCGTGACACCGGGCACCCACGACGGCCAGTTGTCAAGATCGCTCAGCAGTCGCCACACCACGCCCGGCGGAGCCGCGACCCCGATCCGGCACGTGGCGACCACCGGCGCATCGGCGTCGACGAGACCGCCCTTCGCGTACCGCTCCCGAAGGGTGCGCAGCGGTGGGCCGACGTACAACGCCCTGCGCAGCAAGGAGTGTTCGGTCACGGTCATGGTCAGGCACCTCCGTGGGCCGGGGCGGCCCGATCGTCGGGAAGGTCGTCGGCAAGGTCGTCGGACCGGTCCTCGGGAGATTCGGCGGCTCGGCTTTCGCCGATGTCGTCCGCGCGTGCGCCGGGCAGCAGGAACGCCGCGAGCACCGCACCCGCCGCGACCACACCGGCCGCGACGCGGAACGCGGAACCGGACGCGCCGTCGAGCGCGCCGCGCACCGCGGGATCGTGCGCCGAGGCGTGCG
>NZ_BAAAUG010000140.1:0-4024 GCF_039533825.1 Streptomyces rectiviolaceus | reverse complement strand
GGCCCCGGGCCCGCGCGCTGGCCGTGGCGCAGATGGCCGCCGGGCTGCCCCTCGTGGCGTGGGCCGTGCGGCGGCGCAGCGGGGGATGGGCCGTGGCGGGGGCGCTCCTGATGGTGCACGGATCTCTGGGGTTCGCGTACGACAGGGTGCGGGCGGCCGACGCGGGGACTCGGCGGGGCTGAGGCGAGCCCGGCGCGTCCTACTCGTCGTCGTCTTCGTCGTCCAGGCGGGCCAGCCACGTCGCGAGGCGCTCGACCGGGACCTCGAAGTCCGGGTTGAGGTCCACGAAGGTGCGGAGCTGCTCGGCGAGCCACTCGAAGGTGACTTCCTCCTCGCCGCGCCGCTTCTCCAGTTCCTCGATGCCACGGTCGGTGAAGTACAAGACAGGCTCCGCGATTGGACGAACGATGAGGGACGAACGATGAGGGGCCGAACGATGCGCTCGGGACGTCCAGGATAAGCCGATACGCCGGTGGGCCCGGCCCCGGGTGACAAGCACTCGGGGCCGGGCCCACCGGCGTACGAACCGCTCAGGCTTACGCCTCGAAGACCTCGCTCAGGAGCTGCTCCTGCTCCTGCTCGTGGCGCTTCTTCGAGCCGACCGCCGGGGACGAGCCGTGCGGCCGCGAGATGCGGCGCAGGCGCTCGCCGTGCGGGATGTCCGCGCCGACCGCCAGGTCCAGGTGGTCGATGAGGTTGAGGGCGATGAAGGGCCACGCGCCCTGGTTCGCCGGCTCCTCCTGCGCCCACAGGTACTTCTCGGCGTTCGGGTACTTCGCGATCTCCGCTTGGAGCTCGGCACCCGGCAGCGGGTACAGACGCTCGATGCGGATGATCGCGGTGTCCGTGACCTCGCGCTTCTTCCGCTCGGCCTCGAGGTCGTAGTACAGCTTGCCGGAGCAGAAGACGACCTTGCGGACCGCCGACGCCTCGACCGAGTCGTCGCCGATGACCGGGCGGAAGCCACCCGTCGTGAACTCCTCCGTCTTCGAGGCCGCCGCCTTGAGGCGCAGCATCGACTTCGGGGTGAAGACCACCAGCGGCTTGTGGTGCGGGTTGTGCACCTGCCACCGCAGGAGGTGGAAGTAGTTCGACGGAAGGGTCGGCATCGCGACCGTCATGTTGTTCTGCGCGCACAGCTGGAGGAAGCGCTCGATACGGGCGGACGAGTGGTCCGGGCCCTGGCCCTCGTAGCCGTGCGGAAGCAGCAGCGTGACGCCGGAGTGCTGGTTCCACTTCTGCTCGGCGGCCGAGATGTACTCGTCCACCACCGTCTGCGCGCCGTTGACGAAGTCACCGAACTGCGCTTCCCACATGACGAGGGACTCGGGACGGGCCAGCGAGTAGCCGTACTCGAAGCCCATCACCGCGTACTCGGAGAGCAGCGAGTCGTAGACGTTGTAGCGCGCCTGGTCGTCGGAGAGGTACAGGAGCGGCGTGAAGTCCTCGCCCGTCTCACGGTCGATGAGGACCGCGTGACGCTGACCGAACGTGCCACGGCGCGAGTCCTGGCCCGACAGACGGACCGGCGTGCCCTCCAGGAGCAGCGAACCGATGGCGAGGGTCTCGCCCATGCCCCAGTCGATCGTGCCTTCCTCGACCATCGACATGCGGCGCTGCAGCTGCGGCAGCAGACGCGGGTGGACGGTGACCCGGTCGGGAATGTTGACCTGGGACTCGGCGATCCGCTTGACGACCTCCTGGGAGATCGAGGTGTCGACGTTCACCGGGAACTCGGCCTCCGGGGCCGGGACCTCGGCCTCGGCGGGCTGCGAGATGGCCTCGCGGACCTCGGTGAAGACCTTCTCCAGCTGCCCCTGGAAGTCCTGCAGGGCCTGCTCGGCCTCTTCCAGGGTGATGTCGCCGCGACCGATGAGGGACTCGGTGTAGAGCTTGCGCACCGAGCGCTTCTTGTCGATCAGGTCGTACATCAGCGGCTGCGTGAACGCCGGGTTGTCCGACTCGTTGTGACCGCGGCGGCGGTAGCAGATGAGGTCGATGACCACATCCTTGTTGAACGCCTGGCGGAACTCGAAGGCGAGGCGCGCGATGCGCACGACGGCCTCGGGGTCGTCGCCGTTCACGTGGAAGATCGGTGCCTCGATCATGCGGGCCACGTCCGTGGCGTACATGGAGGAGCGCGACGACTCCGGGGCGGCGGTGAAGCCGACCTGGTTGTTGATGACGATGTGGACCGTGCCGCCGGTGCGGTAGCCCCGCAGCTGCGACATGTTGAGGGTCTCGGCGACCACACCCTGGCCCGCGAAGGCCGCGTCACCGTGCAGGGCGACCGGCAGGACCGTGAAGTCCGTGCCGCCCTTGTTGATGACGTCCTGCTTGGCGCGGGTGATGCCCTCGATGATCGGGTCGACCGTCTCCAGGTGGGACGGGTTCGCCGCGAGCGAGACCTTGATCTGCTCGCCGTCCAGGCCGGTGAAGGTGCCCTCGGCGCCCAGGTGGTACTTCACGTCGCCGGAGCCGTGCATGGACTTGGGGTCCATGTTGCCCTCGAACTCGCGGAAGATCTGGGCGTACGACTTGCCCACGATGTTCGCGAGGACGTTCAGGCGGCCGCGGTGGGCCATGCCGATGACGACCTCGTCCAGGCGGGACTCCGCGGCGCTGTCGATGACGGCGTCGAGCAGCGGGATGACGGACTCGCCGCCCTCCAGGGAGAAGCGCTTCTGGCCGACGTACTTCGTCTGCAGGAACGTCTCGAAGGCCTCGGCGGCGTTCAGGCGGCGCAGGATGCGCAGCTGCTCCTCGCGCTCCGGCTTCGAGGCGTGCGTGCGCTCGATGCGGTCCTGGAGCCACTTGCGCTGCTTCGGGTCCTGGATGTGCATGAACTCGATGCCGGTGGTGCGGCAGTACGAGTCGCGCAGGACGCCGAGGACGTCGCGCAGCTTCATCATCGACTTGCCGGCGAAGCCGCCGACCGCGAACTCACGCTCCAGGTCCCACAGGGTGAGGCCGTGCTCGGTGATGTCCAGGTCGGGGTGCTTGCGCTGCTTGTACTCCAGCGGGTCCGTGTCGGCCATGACGTGGCCGCGGACGCGGTAGGAGTGGATCAGCTCGAAGACGCGGGCGGCCTTCGTGACGTCGTCGTCGTGCGAGGCGTCGATGTCCTTGAGCCAGCGGACCGGCTCGTAAGGAATGCGAAGGGCCTTGAAGATCTCGTCGTAGAACTCGTTCTCGCCGAGCAGCAGGTTCGCGACGATGCGCAGGAACTCGCCCGATGCGGCGCCCTGGATCACCCGGTGGTCGTAGGTCGACGTGAGCGTCATGACCTTCGAGATGCCGAGCTTGTTCAGGGTGTCCTGGGACGTGCCCTGGAACTCCGCGGGGTAGTCCATCGAGCCGACGCCCATGATGACCGACTGTCCGGGCATCAGGCGGGGGACCGAGTGGACGGTGCCGAGGCCGCCGGGGTTGGTCAGCGAGACCGTGACGCCGGTGAAGTCGTCCATGCCGAGCTTGCCGTCGCGTGCGCGGCGGACGATGTCCTCGTAGGCCTGCCAGAACTCGAAGAAGTTCAGCGTCTCGGCCTTCTTGATGCCCGCGACGACCAGCTGGCGGTCGCCGTTGGGCTTCACGAGGTCGATGGCGAGGCCGAAGTTGATGTGCTCCGGCTTGACCAGCGTCGGCTTGCCGTCCTTCTGCACGAAGGAGTAGTTCATCGACGGCATGGCCTTGATGGCCTGCACCATCGCGTACCCGATGAGGTGCGTGAAGGAGATCTTCCCGCCGCGGGCGCGCTTGAGGTGGTTGTTGATGACGATGCGGTTGTCGAAGAGCAGCTTCACCGGTACGGCGCGGACCGACGTGGCCGTCGGGACCTCCACCGAGGCGTTCATGTTCTTCGCGACCGCGGCTGCGGGGCCGCGCAGCGTCACGTACTCCGGTCCTGCCGGGGCGTCCGTCGCGGGCTCCGCCTTGGCTGCGGGCTTCGCGGCCGCGGGCTTGGCGGCGGGGGCCGGGGCCGCTGCCGCGGGCTTCGCAGCCGGGGCTGCGGGCGCGGCAGGAG
>NZ_BAAAUG010000139.1:0-8119 GCF_039533825.1 Streptomyces rectiviolaceus | reverse complement strand
CAGCCCGCCGCCCCGGCCCCGTCCGCGCCTGCCGCACCGGTCTCCCCGGCCTCTCCGGCCGACGACGGCGCTTACGTCACGCCGCTGGTCCGCAAGCTGGCCAACGAGCACGGCGTGAGCCTGTCGGACGTCAAGGGCACCGGCGTCGGTGGCCGCATCCGCAAGCAGGACGTCGTCGCGGCCGCCGAGGCCAAGAAGACCGCCCCGGCTCCGGCTGCCGCCGCCCCGGCGGCCTCGAAGGCCCCGGCCCTCGAGGTGTCCCCGCTGCGCGGTCAGACGGTCAAGATGACCCGCATGCGCAAGGTCATCGGCGACAACATGATGAAGGCGCTGCACTCGCAGGCCCAGCTGACCTCGGTCGTCGAGGTCGACATCACGAAGCTGATGAAGCTGCGCGCCAAGGCGAAGGACTCGTTCGCGGCTCGTGAGGGCGTCAAGCTCTCCCCGATGCCGTTCTTCGTCAAGGCCGCCGCCCAGGCGCTGAAGGCCCACCCGGTCGTCAACGCCCGGATCAACGACGACGAGGGCACCATCACGTACTTCGACTCGGAGAACATCGGCATCGCCGTTGACGCCGAGAAGGGTCTGATGACGCCGGTCATCAAGGGTGCGGGCGACCTGAACATCGCCGGCATCTCCAAGAAGACCGCCGAGCTGGCCGGCAAGGCCCGTGGCGGTGGCCTCACCCCGGACGACATGTCCGGCGCCACCTTCACGGTCTCCAACACCGGTTCGCGCGGTGCCCTGTTCGACACGGTCATCGTGCCGCCGAACCAGGCCGCCATCCTCGGCATCGGTGCCACGGTCAAGCGCCCGGTCGTCATCAACCACCCGGACCTCGGCGAGACCATCGCCGTCCGTGACATGACGTACCTCTCGCTCTCCTACGACCACCGTCTGGTGGACGGCGCGGACGCCGCCCGTTACCTGACCACGGTCAAGGCGATCCTGGAGGCCGGCGAGTTCGAGGTCGAGCTCGGCCTGTAGTTGGCCGTGCTTCTTCGGCCCCGTGGGGCTGTAAGACTCGTCTCATCAGCACGTACGCCCCCGTTCGGAGGTTTCCGGACGGGGGCGTCGCCGTATTGTCTAGGGGTCACCACGCCCCTGGGGCGCTGCCCCTGCCGGAGGAGCCCACATGACCGCGCCCGTCGTCCACTCGCTGCGCGAACAGATCCGCGAGCACATCGTGGAGGGGATCGTCAGCGGGCGCTGGCAGCCGGGCGAGCGGATCGTGGAGCGGCGGATCGCCGTGGAGCTCGAGGTCTCGCAGACACCCGTGCGGGAGGCGCTGCGGGAGCTGGAGACGCTGCGGCTCATCGAGTCGGCGCCCAACAAGGGCGTACGCGTACGGAACTTGACCGCGGCGGACCTGGAGGAGAGCTACCCCGTCCGTGCGGGCCTTGAGGCCATCGCCGCCGAGCTGGCGGCGGAGAGCCTGGCCGAGGACTGCTCGGCCCTGGAACCCCATGTCGCCGCCCTGTACGAGGCGGACCAGGCCTCCGACGGGACCTCGCAGGTGCGGCACACGGTCGGTTTCCACCGGGAGCTGGTGCGGGCCGCGAACAACTCCGTTCTGCTGCACACCTGGGAGGGCCTGGGCATCGAGGTCTTCACGGCGCTGTCCATCCGGTGGCTGGGGACGGTGCAGCAGTCGTACGCGGAGGAGCACGAGGCTCTGGTCTCGGCCTTCCAGCGGCGGGATCCCGCGATCGCGGAGCTGGTGAAGGCCCACGTACTGGGCTGCGCGCCGCGTGCCTGACACTCTCCGGGCCCTGGCCGGGCCCCGGACAACCGTAGGAGCATGAGGGCGCTCATACGTGCTCCCACCTGCGGAAACCCTTCGAATCGAAGGCACCGCGTGCCCGGTTTGTTGGCACCGGATGCCTACTTTCTGAATATGAAGGAGTTTTCGCCTTCAACCCTTTGATCGATCATCGATCACGGAGTTACAGTCTCCGACGGGCTCTCACCAGAACCCCACGCCCTGTCCTGCCAAAGACCTAGGGCACCCCCACCCCTTACCGAACAGGGGACCCCCTCCGACTCAGGAAGGCGGCGACATGACCGACCCCTCCGCAATCCAGCCGAGCGAGCTCGACCAGCTCCCGGACCGCGACCCCGAGGAGACCGCCGAATGGCAGGCCTCCCTGGACGCCGTTACCCAGGCGGCCGGGCCGCACCGTGCCGCGTATCTGATGCGGCGAACGCTGGAGCGCGCCGAGGGCGCGGGCCTGGCGCTGCCCAAGCTCCTTGAGACCGATTACGTCAACACCATCCCCACCTCCGCCGAGCCGGCCGTCGAGGGCGACGAGGCGATGGAGCAGCGGATCGCCGCGTGGAACCGCTGGAACGCGGCCGCGATGGTGACCCGGGGCAGCAAATACGGCGTCGGCGGCCACATCGCCACCTTCGCCTCCGCCGCCTGGCTGTACGAGACGGGCTTCAACCACTTCTTCCAGGGCAAGGAATCCCAGGAGTCTCCCGGCTCCGGCGACCAGCTCTACATCCAGGGCCACGCCTCCCCCGGCATCTACGCCCGCGCCTTCCTCGACGGTCGTCTGAACGAGGCGCAGCTCGACAACTTCCGCCGCGAGTCGGGCGGCGACGGCCTGCCGTCCTACCCGCACCCGCGGCGTCTGCCCTGGCTGTGGGAGTTCCCGACCGTCTCCATGGGCCTCGGCCCGCTGTCGGCGATCTACCAGGCGCGCTTCAACCGCTACCTCACCAACCGCAACATCAAGGACGTCTCCGCCTCGCACGTGTGGGCGTTCCTCGGTGACGGCGAGATGGACGAGCCCGAGTCGACGGCAGCCCTCGCGCTCGCCGCGCGTGAGGGTCTCGACAACCTCACGTACGTCATCAACTGCAACCTGCAGCGCCTCGACGGCCCGGTCCGCGCCAACTTCCGCGTGGTGCAGGAGCTGGAGGCCCAGTTCCGTGGCGCCGGCTGGAACGTCATCAAGGTCCTGTGGGGCAACGCCTGGGACGAGCTGTTCCAGCTCGACACCACGGGCGCGCTCGTCCGCCGCCTGCGTGAGGTGCCGGACGCGCAGTTCCAGACGTACGCGACGCGCGACGCCGCCTACATCCGCGAGCACTTCTTCGGCTCCGAGCCCGCGCTCGTCGAGCTCGGCAAGCTGCTCAGCGACGACAAGATCAGCGAGTGCTTCCACCTCTCGCGCGGCGGCCACGAGGCCCGCAAGGTCTACGCGGCCTACCGCGCGGCGCTCACCCACAAGGGCGCGCCGACCGTGATCCTCGCGCAGACGGTCAAGGGCTTCACGCTCGGCAAGGGCTTCGAGTCCAAGAACGCCAACCACCAGATGAAGAAGCTCACGGTGGACGAGTTCAAGGACATGCGGGATCTGCTCGAGCTGCCGATCCCGGACAGTGCCTTCGTCGACGGCCAGGTGCCTTACGGCCACCCGGGTGCCGACTCCCCCGAAGTCCGCTACCTCCAGGAGCGCCGTGCCGCGCTCGGCGGTCCTGCCCCGGCCCGTCGCACGCAGCCGCTCGCGCCGCTGCCCGCCCCGGCCGACAAGTCGTTCGCGTCGTTCGACAAGGGCTCGGGCTCCCAGTCGATGGCGACGACCATGGCTTTCGTACGCCTCGTCAAGGACCTGATCCGCGACAAGGAGACCGGCAAGCGCTGGGTGCCGATCGTCCCCGACGAGGCGCGTACCTTCGGCATGGAGTCGCTCTTCCCGTCGCTCGGCATCTACTCGCCGAAGGGCCAGAACTACGAGCCGGTCGACCGCGACCAGCTGATGTACTACCGCGAGGCCAAGGACGGCCAGATCCTCAACGAGGGGATCACCGAGGCCGGCTCGATGGCGGACTTCATCGCCGCGTCGTCGTCGTACTCGACGCACGGCGAAGCCATGATCCCGTTCTACATCTTCTACTCGATGTTCGGCTGGCAGCGGACCGCCGACCAGATGTGGCAGCTCGGCGACCAGCTCGGCCGCGGCTTCCTCGTCGGCGCCACCGCAGGACGTACGACGCTGACGGGTGAGGGTCTGCAGCACGCGGACGGCCACTCTCCGGTGATCGCCGCGACGAACCCCGCCGCCATGTCGTACGACCCCGCGTTCGCCTACGAGGTCGCGGCGATCGTCAAGGACGGTCTGCGCCGGATGTACGGCGAGGCGGCCCCCGGTGAGGACCAGAACGTCTTCTACTACCTCACCGTCTACAACGAGCCGATGCCGCAGCCCGCTAAGCCCGCGGGTGTGGACGAGGGCATCGTCAAGGGTCTCTACCGCTTCAACACGGCCGAGACGGCGGGTCACTCCCCCGCCGCGAACGCCTCGCGCATCCAGCTGATCGGTTCGGGAACGGCCATCCACTGGACCCTTTCCGCGCAGAAGATGCTCGCCGAGGAGTGGGGTGTGGCCGCCGACGTGTGGTCCGCGACCTCCTGGACCGAGCTGCGCCGCGACGCCCTGGAGGCGGACGAGGCGATCCTGCGCGGCGAGGAGCGGATTCCCTACGTGCGGACGGCTCTTGAGGGTGCTCAGGGTCCCGTGCTCGCGGTCTCCGACTACATGCGGCAGGTGCCGGACCAGATCGCGCAGTGGGTCGAGCAGGACTACTCGTCGCTCGGCGCGGACGGCTTCGGCCTCTCCGACACGCGTGACGCCGCGCGTCGCCACTTCGGCATCGACGCCGAGTCGATCGTCGTCGCTGCTCTCGCGCAGCTTGCCCGTCGCGGTGAGGTTCCCGCTGCCGCGGTGAAGGAGGCTCGGGCCAAGTACGGTCTGTAGGCCTTTGGCTTGATGTCTTGATGTGGGTGCGGGTCCCTGCCTGGGTGGCGGGGGCCCGTTCTCGTGTGCCGGGGCTTTACCGGTACCGGTTCGCCATCTGGTGGGCCGCTTCCGCGAAACGCTCCCTCAGGGCTGCCGGAGCCAGGACCTCGACCTCCGGGCCCAGCTGCATGAGCTGGGTGTACGCGACGACCTCGTTCTCGACGGGCAGGGTGAGTGTCACCCAGCCCTCGCCGTCCGGCTCGCTCGCCCCCTCCAGTGCCTCACGTACGGACGCGGAGTCGGTGGCGTACGGAAGTTGCCGTACGCCTCTCTCGGAGAGCCGCAGCACGACCTCGGACCGCAGGATCGCCCGCGCGAACTGCGCGGCCCTCTCCTCCCAGAAGCCCGGCAGATCGAACTCCTCGTCGCGTACGAAGCGGTCATCGCCCGCGGCGATCGCGGTGAACCGGTCGATGCGGTACACCCGGAACGAACCCGTGTCGGGCACCCGTGCGCACAGATACCAGATGCCTGCCTTGAGCACGAGGCCGTAGGGCTCCAACTCCCTTTCCACCTCGGCGTCCTGGCGCCGGTAGCGGGCGGTGACGCGCCGGTCGTCCCACACCGCGTTCGCCAGCGGGGGCAGCAGCTCGGGCGCGGGCGCCTCCTGGAACCATCCCGGCGCGTCCAGGTGGAACCGCTGCGAGGCATTTTGCGAGGCGTCCCGCAGCGAGGGCATCAGCGCCGCCGACACCTTCAGGCGGGCCGCCGATGACGCGTCCTCCAGGCCCATCTCGCGCAGCGCACCCGGCACTCCGGACAGGAACAGCGCCTCCGCCTCGCTGCGCCCGAGGCCGGTGAGCCGGGTGCGGTAGCCGCCGATGAGACGGTAGCCGCCGGTCCGCCCCCGGTCCGCGTACACCGGGACGCCGGCCTCGGAAAGCGCCTGGGCGTCCCGCGTGATGGTCCGCTCGGACACTTCGAGCTCACCCGCGAGCTCGGCGGCGGTCATGGAGGGGCGGGCCTGGAGCAGAAGCACCATCTTGATGAGGCGGGCAGCGCGCATGCCCCCATGATGCCGCTAGCAGGGACCACCCATGCGAGCCGAAGCGGCTAGCGGTAGCCGGTGACGTCCGCGGGCTTGCCCGCCTGCTCGACCTCCGCGATGTAGCGCCAGGCGTCCGGCGCCGAACCGTCCACGTCCGTGAAGCCGTACTCCTTGGCGAGGCCACCGCTGGAGAGCGACTTCCCGTTCCAGCGGGCCACTTCGGGGTCGGATGCGAGCGCGGCGAGGGCCCGGCCCACGAACGTCGGGGTCTCGGAGATCGCGAAGTGCGGGTTCTGCGCGCGGCCGTCGAGCCAGTTCTCCTCGGTCACCTTGAAGTGGGTGTCGAGCATGGCTTCGGAGCGCAGCCAGCCGGGGGTCAGGCAGAGGGCCGTGCAGCCGTACTCCTTGAGCTCCTCGGCGAGGCCGAACGCCATCCGCAGCGGAGCCGCCTTGGCGAGGTCGTAGTAGAAGGGCTTGCGGTAGTTGGGGCCGTTGTACTCCTCGGTGCCGTCGGTGACCTCGACGACCAGGCCGCCGGGGTTCTTGACGAGCAGCGGCAGCGCGTACCGGCTGGTGACGATGTGGGTCTCGATGCCGAGGCGCATCAGGCGCAGCCCCTTGTCGAGGTCGTGCTCCCACATCTTCTTGTCCCACTCGACGTGGACGTCGCCGCCCCAGATGTCGTTGACCAGGATGTCCAAACGGCCCTGCTCGCGGTCGATCCGCTCGACGAGGGCCTCGACCTGCTCGGGCTCCAGGTGATCGGTGGGTACGGCGATTCCGGTACCGGTCCCGCCCGCATCCCGGCCCGCGGCGGTGATCAGCTCCGCGGTCTCCTCGATGGTCTCCTTGGTGCGTCCGACCTCGCTGGTGTGCTCGCGGGTCGTGCGTCCCGTCGCGTACACCGTGGCTCCGGCGCGGCCGAGCTCCACGGCCATGGCCCGGCCCGCGCCACGCGTGGCACCGGCGACGAGGGCGATCTTTCCGGCCAGGGGCTGCGCGAGTGCGTGTGTGCTCTCCGTGCTGTCCATCTCTTCGCTCTCCATGACTTCGAGGCTGCCACCCAATGCCGACATCTGCTGTCGGGTTTTCCACGGGCATGTGCACGCATAACGACACAGCCGCATCCGCCGCACTCCACGTGCGTACCAACCCCCCAGGACCGATGCTTGTCCCGTGATGGACGAGACGGAGTTCTGGGAGATCGTGGACCGCACCCGCGTGGCCGCCGAGGGCGACCCCGAGGACCACGCCGACCTGCTCACCGAGAAACTCCTCGAACTCGAGCCGGACATGGTGCTCGACTTCGCCCGTCACTTCGAGGCGCGCTACAACCGTGCGTACCGCTGGGATCTCTGGGGAGCTTCCTGGGTCCTCCTCGGTGGCGCGAGCGATGACGCCTTCGACTACTTCCGCTGCTGGCTGATCGGCCAGGGGCGTGAGGTGTTCGAGGGAGCCCTGCACGACCCGGACTCGCTCGCGGACCTCCTCGACGACTTCGACGAGGACATCGACGGCGACGGCGAGGAGCTCGGCTACGCGGCGGACGAGGCGTACGAGCAGCTCACCGGCGTCGTCACCCCCGACCTCGGCATCGCTCCCGCCCCTCAGGAGCCGGAGGGGACGCCGCTCGACTTCGAGGATGAAGCGGCGATGGCCCAGCGCTACCCCAAGCTGTGGGAACGCTTCGGCGAGGTCGACTGAGGCTTCGAGCTACCGAGTTACCGAGTTACCGATCTACCGACTCTGTAGCCGTGCGGCCCTCTCCCTGATCGCGGGCAGCGCGGCCGTCAGCGCCGCACCCGGGCATTGCGTGTAATAGCCGTCGTTGTGCCCGGACACCGCGCTGAAGTACCCGCTGGTCCCCGCCTGGTACTTGCTGAGGCTGTGCGAGGAGACCATCCGCACCGTGGATCGCGGGTCCACGTCCGAGAGCCCGAGCTTCCACGCGACCAACGCCGCCACCGCGTCGGTCATCGCCTTGGGAACGGGAACCCCGGCCGTGAACGTCCCGATCGCCGCTATCCCCACCGACCCCCGGTTGAAGCCCTGGGTGTGCGCCCCGACCACGGCCCGGTCGATGCCGCCCGCACGCCCTTCGTAGACGGTCCCGCACCGGTCGACGAGGAAGTTGTAGCCGATGTCGTCCCACTGCCTCCCCTCGGTCTGGCCCGCGTACAGATAGCGGATGATGCGCGGGGCGTCGGCGCAGTCGTAGCTGTTCGGCGAGTCCGTGTGGTGCACGAACACCGCCTGGACCCGCTTGGCATACCGGGCGGGCGGAGCCCGCACCGCCCCGGCCAGCCACTCGGCGCGCGGCACG
>NZ_BAAAUG010000138.1:0-49530 GCF_039533825.1 Streptomyces rectiviolaceus | reverse complement strand
GGTTCGGCTCCGCCGGAGTGCGCGTGCCCTCCGGCGGGGAACCGGCCGTCGGCCAGGACGAGTAGTGCGGCTCTGGACATGACAGCGCCCGTCAGAACAGGAAGTACCGCTGCGCGAGCGGCAGTTCGGCGGCGGGCGACGGCTCGACGAGCTCCCCGTCGATGGTGACGGCGAAGCTGTCGGGAGCGACCTCCACCCTCGGCAGGGCGTCGTTCTCACGCATGTCCGCCTTCGTGCGCCCGCGCGTCGAGCGGATGGCGGTGAACTCCTTGGCCAGACCGAGCCGTTCGGGCAGCCCGTCGTCCAGCGCCGACTGCGTCACGAAGTTGACCGAGTTGAGCCCCGGCGCCGCGCCCCGGGCACCGAACATGGGCCGCGGAAGCACCGGCTGCGGCGTGGGGATGGAGGCGTTGGCGTCGCCCATCTGCGCGTACGCGATCTGCCCGCCCTTGATGACCACCTGCGGCTTGACGCCGAAGAACGCCGGGTTCCACAGCACCAGGTCGGCGAGCTTGCCCGTCTCGACGGAGCCGATCTCGTGGTCGATGCCCTGTGCGACCGCCGCGTTGATCGTGTACTTGGCGACGTAGCGGCGCGCGCGCCGGTTGTCCGCCCGGGTGTCCCCCGGCAGGAAGCCGCGCCGTCGCTTCATCACGTGCGCGGTCTGCCACGTACGCATCACGACCTCGCCGATGCGCCCCATGGCCTGCGAGTCCGACGACATGATCGAGATGGCGCCGAGGTCGTGCAGGATGTCCTCCGCCCCGATGGTGGTGGGCCGGATCCGCGACTCGGCGAAGGCGAGGTCCTCGGGGACCGCCGGGTTGAGGTGGTGACAGACCATCAGCATGTCGAGGTGTTCCTCGATGGTGTTGACGGTGTGCGGCCGGGTCGGGTTGGTGGAGCTCGGCAGCATGTTCGGCAGCGACACCGCCGTGATCATGTCCGGTGCGTGCCCGCCGCCCGCCCCCTCGACGTGGAAGGCGTGCAGGGTGCGGCCCGCGACGGCCTTGAACGTGTCGCCGACGAAGCCCGCTTCGTTGAGCGTGTCGGTGTGGACGGCGAGCTGGGCGCCGGTGTCCTCGCAGACGTTCAGACACGCGTCGATGACGGCGGGCGTCGCGCCCCAGTCCTCGTGGATCTTGAAGCTGACGGCTCCGGCCCGCAGTTGGGCGTGCATGGACTCACTGGAGACCGTGTTGCCCTTGCCGAGGAAGCCGATGTTGACGGGGCTGGACTCCATCGCCGCGAACATCCGGGCCAGGTGCCAGGAGCCGGGGGTGATGGTGGTCGCCTTGCTGCCCTCGGCCGGTCCTGTGCCGCCGCCGATGAGGGTGGTGACCCCGGAGGCGAGCGCCTCGTCGACGATGGTCGGCGAGATGAAGTGGATGTGGGTGTCGATGCCGCCCGCGGTGAGGATCTTGCCGTTGCCCGCGAGGATCTCGGTCTCCGGGCCGATCACGAGATCGGGGTGTACGCCGTCCATCGTGTCCGGGTTGCCGGACTTGCCGATGCCGGTTATTCGACCGTCGCGTATGCCGACGTCGGCCTTGACTATGCCCCAGTGATCGATGATCACGGCGCCGGTGATGACGGTGTCGGGGGCCCCTTCGGCGCGTGTCGTGCGCGACTGGCCCATCGACTCGCGGATGACCTTGCCGCCGCCGAACACCGACTCGTCGCCGGAGAGTCCGGGGCCGCCGGAGCGGTCCTCCTCGATCTCGACGAGGAGGTCGGTGTCGGCGAGCCGGATCCGGTCGCCCGTGGTGGGGCCGAACAGATCGGCGTACGCGGCGCGGGACAGCTCAGGCATCGAGGGCACCTCCGGTCTCGCCGCGCAGTCCGGGCACGATCCGCAGACCGGCCAGGGGGACGAGTTCGACGTCGACGGGGATTCCGGGCTCGAAGCGCACGGCGGTGCCGGCGGCGATGTTGAGCCGCTTGCCGTGCGCGGCGCCACGATCGAAGTCGAGACCGGGGTTGGCCTCGGCGAAGTGGTAGTGGGAGCCGACCTGGACGGGGCGGTCGGCGGCGTTGAGGACGGTGAGGGAGGTGACCTCGCGGCCTACGTTGTAGGCGACGGGCTCGTCGGCGAAGAGGAACTCGCCGGGTATCACGGGCTGCGTGGGACTCATCTGGCCGCCCCCGTCAGACGATCGGGTCGTGGACGGTGACGAGCTTGGTGCCGTCCGGGAAGGTGGCCTCGACCTGGACGTCGTGGATCATCTCCGGGATGCCGCTCATGACGTCGTCACGCGTGAGGACTTTGCGCCCCGACGACATGAGCTCGGCGACGGTGCGGCCGTCGCGGGCACCTTCGAGGATGTGGGACGTGATGAGCGCGATCGCCTCGGGGTGGTTGAGCAGCAGCCCCCGCGCCCTTCGCTTCTCGGCCACGTCCGCGGCCACATGGATGAGCAGTCTCTCCTGCTCGTGCGGGGTCAGTTGCACGCGTCCCACCTCACAGTCCTCGCTCCGGACCGTGCGGGGTCCGGCTGCCGCGGCCACCGCGACGGATATAGATGTAACACACAGGCAGTACGCTTGATCTTGCGCACCCCGGTTACGAAAACCCCTGGTGGCGTGGCATCGCAGGCTAGTTGGGGGGAGTTTCAACGAGGTTAACCAGCGCTTGACTCCTTCATGACCATCAGCTGGGCTTCCCCATACTCATCAGGCCGCGCAGGCCGTCCTGCAGCGCCTCGACCGGAACCTCGTCGAACAGCGCCAATTGGGCGACGAAGCCCTGAGCCGCGGCGACCATCACCCGCGCGACACGGTCGGCCGGGACGTCGTCCCGCATCATGCCCGCCGCCTGATACCCCTCGACGATCTTCACCCAGGCCACCCGCACCTTGGCGTATCCCTCGTTCATCACGGCGGCGAGCTCTTTGTTCCGCAGCGTCTCCGCCCAGACCTGGACGATCAGCCGCGGGAAGTACGAGGCCTCCCCCTCCTCGACCCCCGACCTCCGGCTGAGCACCTGGGCGAGCGCGCGGCCGACCAGTACGTCCGGCGGTGGCGGCGGGGTCTGCTTCGCGGCCTCCTCGAAGGTCGCCTGGAGCCACTCGAGGACCTCACCTACGATCGCCCCGATCAGCTCCTCCTTACCCCGGAAGTAGCGGTAGACCGCTCCGGCCGAGAGGCCGACCTCCTTGAGCACGTCCTGCATCGAGGTGGCGTGGAAGCCGTTGCGGGCGAAGCAGAGGGCGGCGCCGTCAATGATCTGGCGGCGGCGTGCGTCGAGGTGCTCCTGGGATACGCGGGCCATACCGTCAAAAATAGAACGAACATTCATTCTTGACAAGCACCACAGCCAGAAGCACAGTGTGGGCATCACGTAAAACGAACGATCCTTCTCTTTAATCTCCGTAGAGCCCGCAGCACACCACACCCATCCCCGAAGGAGCTCAGCTCATGTCCACGTCGGTCACCACCCCGACTCCGCAGGGCCGCCGCATGGTGGCGGTGGCCATCCTGGTCTCCTCTCTCGTGGCCCTCGCCCTGTGGGCCTTCGCCTGGCCCGCCGCCAGGACCGCCCCCCGCGACCTGCCGCTCGGCGTCGCGGGACCCGCCGCGGCGACGGCTCCCCTCAAGGACCAACTCAGGGAGAAGAAGGGCGCGTTCGAGGTCCACCAGTACGCCGATGAGGCCGCGGCCCGCGACGCCATCGAGGACAGGGCCGTGTACGGGGCGGTCGTCGTCACGCCCCGAGGAATGAAACTGCTGACCGCGACGGCGGCAGGACCGGTGGTCGCGCAGCTCCTGGAGCAGGCGGTGGCCGGTCAGGCCCCGCAGGGGGCCGATGTGACCACCGCCGACGTGGTGGCCGCCCCCGCGAACGACCCGCGCGGCTCCGCCCTCGGGGCGAGCATCCTGCCGATGGCGATCGCGGGTGTCGCCGCCGGCGCCATCGTGAGGATGCTCGGCCTGCGCGGCATCCGCGCGGTGGCCTCCCTCGTCCTGGCCGCCGCGCTGGTCGGCGTGGTCGCCGCCGCCGTGACGCACAGCTGGCTCGGCATCCTCACGGGCAACTGGTGGGCGGAAGCGGGGGTGTTGAGCCTCTTGACGCTCGCGGTCGGCGGCACCGTCGCCGGGTGCGCCGCACTCCTCGGCCCGGCGGGCATCGGCGTCGGCGCACTGACGATGGTGCTGCTCGGCAACCCGTTCTCCGGCGTGACGTCCGCGCCGCAACTGCTGCCCGAACCGGTCGGATTCGTCGGCCAGTTGCTGCCGCCGGGCGCCGGAGGCACGCTGCTGCGCTCGGTGTCCTTCTTCGACGGCGCGGGAAGCACGGGCCCGCTCGTCACCCTCGGCGCCTGGGCCCTGCTCGGCCTGACGGCCGTACTGCTCGGCGCGCTCCGCCGCCGCCCCGCCGCGGCGGCACACGCCGAGGCGCCGGCGGTGCGGGAAGCGGCGCCGGTCGCCTGACCCGGTGGCACCCGGACGGCACCCGGGCGGCACCCAGAGACAGCCGTACGCCTCCGCTGTAGCGGACGGGGGCGTACGGCCCTGACCATGCTCAATTGCCTTACGGCTACGTCGCGTCGGGGCCCCGGTGTTCGGCGGCGATACCGAAGCGCTGCCGTTCCCCCGCACCTGGCGCCGGGGACGACGTGGAGCGCAACGCCGAGACGGAACTGACCACCTGCTCCTCGTCCGCGTCCGGCAGCGCCTCGAGCCGTTCCAGGTCGGCGGCGGAGACAAGGGCCACGAGTGGCTTGCCATGACGGGTGACGACCACCCGCTCGCCGCCGTAGACGACGCGGTTGATCAGATCCGCGAGCTCTGCTCGGGCTTGCGTCACCGGAATCTCGTAGGCCATGCTCCCCAGCTTAACCGCCGCCCGGCACGGCCATCCGGTCCGCGCGAAACGCATCCGCCGCAGGTCAGGGGCCCGCTGTCGACATCTGGCGAACGGCGGGCCGCGCCGCGTGCTCCTTCACGTCACGGATCGGACCGCGGGCCGCGCGCTTGCGGCGGCGACGATTCCAACTGGCGTGATCCCTCGCCGCGATCGGCGTCGTGCTGGGCATCGTGCTGGGCGAGGAGCGTGAGGAGTTCCGCCACGGCGAGCCCTGAATCGGCGGGGTGCCGCAGGATGGTCCCCGCTTCGATGCGGTAGGCATTGGAGCGGCCTTGCCGCGTGTGGGAGAGGTATCCATCCTCCTCCAGATCGGAAACGATCTTCTGTACGGCTCGCTCGGTGAGCCGGCAGCGCGCGGCGATGTCCCGGATGCGGGTGGCGGGATCATCGGCGATCGCGGCCAGCACACGAGCGTGATTGGTGAGGAACGTCCAACCGCTGTGCGATTCAGGTACTGCAGCCATCCCTACAAGATAGGCCGTTTGATTCACGTATTCAAAAGGACGAACCAGATTTCCGGTATCTCTTGACGGGTGAACCTCGTCGGGCCGACTCTGGGTGAGGTGATGACGCACGGACGCCTACGGAGTGGCCGCCATGACTGAACCCGCACCTCCCACGCAACTCGCGGAGGACATCGATGTGGAGCAGGACCCGCATGTCGAACTCGGTCACCTGCGACGGGCCATGCAGACGCGCCCCGTCATCGACATGGCGCGCGGAGTCCTGATGGCCTCTTTCGGCCTGAGCGCCGAGGACGCGTGGAGCGTCCTGGTCGCGGTCTCCCAGAACTCGAACACCAAGCTGCATGTCGTGGCTGACGAGCTGGTCGCCGCTGCCACGGGAGGACAGGTCCCGAAGCCGTTGCGCCAGAAACTGGCCGCGACCATCTCCCAGCTCGAGACAGCACCGGCAGCACCCCCGTCCGACGCGGGATGAGCCCGACGGAACATCGGCCCGTCCCGTACCCCGGCACTCACCGGTTTCCGTACGCGCGGCGTGGGCACCCGTGCCCCAGTTCTGGACCGGAGGGGAGCGGACCGGACACAGGCGAACTCCACCTCTGAGGGGAGGCCTTGATGGAATGGATGAAAAGCGCGCTCTGCGCGCGAGTGGACCCCGAGCTGTTCTTCCCCGTCAGCGCGGCAGGCCCCGCGCTGCGCGAGGAGCTGGCCGCCAAGCGGATCTGCGTGCGCTGCCCCGTGCTCCGGCCCTGCCTGACCTGGGCTCTGGACAGCGGTCAGGCCTACGGCGTGTGGGGCGGGGCCAGCGCGGAGGAGCGTGCGGCACTGCGCCGGCAGCAGCCCGAAAGCTCCGCACGCCCGCGTCTCAGTTCTGCAGGGCCGCGATCCGCAGCGCCACCGGCTGCGCGCCGAGCGCCGCGACCGCGCCTTGCCGACTGACCTCCGCCCACCATGCCCCGCCGTCCTCCATGTGCCGCAGAAGCACGCCTTCCCGGATGGCCCAGGGGCAGATGGTGACCGTCTTGACCCCCGTCAGCTTCATCGCCGTGTGCCCCACGATCGCTCCTGCCAGGCTCTGCGCGGCCCGCGGCGCCGAGACCCCCGGCAGCAGGGCGCGCTCGGCCGTCGGCAGCGCCGCGAGCCGGTCACGGCAATGGCGCAGTTCCGCCCGGCTCAACTGCCGTGCCGTGAAAGGCCCTTGGCGGCCCGGCGCGGCGCCACCGAGCCGTGCGAGCTGCTGGAACGTCCGCGAGGTCGCCACGGCGGTGCGCGGCCCCTCCCAGCGGATCCGCGCGGCGACGTCCCGCAGCTGGTGGCGCACCTTGCGCCGCAGCTCCTTCACGCTCTGCTCGCTCGGCGGGTCCTCGCCCTCGAAGAACTCCCGGGTCAGCCGGCGCGCGCCGAGGGGCAGCGAGGCCACGTAATCCGGCAGCCGTCCGCGCCCGAAGGCCACCTCGAGCGAGCCGCCGCCGATGTCGAACAGCGCGAGAGGCCCGGCTCGCCAGCCCATCCACCGGCGGGCCCCGAGGAAGGTGAGCTCGGCCTCCACCTCTCCGGGCAGCGTGCACAGCCGTACACCGGTCGCCTCGCTGATGGTCCGCAGCACGTCAAGGCGGTTGGGCGCACTGCGTACGACCGTCGTCCCGAAGGCCAGTGGCTCCGCCGAGCCCCACCGCCGGGCGGTCCCGGCGGCCGCGGAGACCGCCGCGACGAGCTGCCCCACGGAATCCTCGGGGATCGCCCCGCTCGGTCCGACCTCCTCGGAGAGTCTCACCTTCCACTTGGCGGTGTGCACCGGCAAGGGCACACCGTCCTCGGCGTCCACGACGACCAGCCGGACCGCATTCGAACCCACGTCCATCACACTCATTCGCATGTGACTCTGAGTACCCATCAGGCCACAGGTCAGTCACTCTGATTGACCTTCGCGGTACCAGGGAACCCCTGATCCACCACCGTCGAACACCGTAGAAACGGCCCCGGACGTGACCGCCCGGGGCCAGGCGAGGAGAGTGAGCAACCATGCGTATCGCATTCCTGATGGCGCCGGAGGGCGTCGAGCAGATCGAACTCACCGACCCCTGGAAGGCGGTGACCGACGCGGGCGGCGAGCCCGTCCTCGTCTCGACGCGGACGGGCCACGTCCAGGCCTTCGACCATCTGGACAAGGCCGACACGTTCCCCGTGGACGAGGTCGTCGGCGAAGTGTCGGCCGATTCCTTCGACGGGCTCGTCCTGCCGGGCGGCGTGGCCAACCCGGACGCGCTGCGCCTCGACGAGGGGGCCGTGTCCTTCGTACGCGACTTCGTCGACAGCGGCCGTCCGGTGGCCGCGATCTGTCACGCCCCGTGGGTCCTCGTCGAGGCGGATGTCGTCTCGGGCCGCGGGCTCACCTCGTTCCCCAGCGTTCGTACGGACATCCGCAACGCGGGCGGCACCTGGGTCGACGAGCAGGTGAAGATCTGCCACGACGGGCCCAACACGCTGATCACCAGCCGCAAGCCGGACGACTTGAAGGCGTTCTGCGAGGCGTTCCTGACGGAGTTCGCGAAGTCGGCTGCCCCCTGAGAGCCGAGAGGCCCCTGAGAGCCGAGAGGAGCCACTGGGAGGAGCCACTGGCCGAGAAGAACTGCTGCCGGACTACTCCCTCGGAAGCAGCGGCCCCAGCGGCCCGAGGTCCAGATTCAGGTCCTCGGGCCGCAGGCCGTAACGCTCGCGCAGCTCGGCCATGCGGTCGTCGAGGAGCATCAGCGTGAGCCCGATGCGCTCCTCCTGGTCCTCGTCAAGGTCCCCGGTGTCGAATCGGCGCACGGCCTGCCGCTCCATGAGCTGACGCAGCAGCTCCACGACGGTCAGGACGAGCTTGATCAGGTCGCGTTCCACCGTGTCCGGTTCGAGTTCAAGCCGGTTCTTTCCGGGAGTCCGCTCGCTCACAGCAACTCCTCGAAGGGCGAAGGCACTTGCTCGTTCACCGAGCTGATGAGTGCGTTCAGGTCGATACGGACGAGATCGACGTCCGCGATGCGCAGGGTGAGGTCCCCGGTGATGACGACCCCGCCGGCGAGCAGCCGGTCGAGCAGGTCGACCAAGGCCACTTCCCGGCGTTCGACGACGGTCACAGTCCCGCCTCCCCCGTCGCGCCGTCCGCCGCGTCGCCCCCGTCCGTCTCCAGGCCCGCGAACGAGTAAGCGGCCCACGGCCCGGTGAGTTCCACCCGCAGGCCAGGCTCCTCGCCCTTCGCGCGTTCCACCAGTTCCGCGAAGGCCTCCGAGTCCGAACGCGGCACCAGATAGGCGGCGTTGAGTACGTTGCGGCCCGATTCCCGGGAGAGCGCGGAGTTCTGCGGCGCGTGCAGCCTGGCGTCCTCCGCCTGCCCGCAGAGCATGTCGTGCAGCCTGCGCGCGAACTTCTCGGCGCTCTCCCACATCTCTTCATGAGCCCTGCTGCGCTGTCGGCGCTGACGCAAGTAGTCCCGGCCCGACGCGGCCTTCTGCGGCTCCACCGCCGGGCGGGTGGCCTCCGCGTCGGCATGGATCTTGACGCCCCATTCCACGCGGCCGTCGAGCCGGTCGAGCGTCCGCCTGAAGGAGTCCTCCCGCGCCTCCATCATCGCGCGCACGCCCGCGTCGTCCCGGAACACGGTGGCGAGCCGCAGCGGCAGCGGCGTCGTGACCGCCGTGAGCGCGTCGATCACCGCCTGGTGGGCACGCGCGGTCGCGCTCAGCCAGTCCAGGTCCTCCAGATGGCGCCGGAGGGACTCCTCCGCGAAGTCCTCCTCCCGCACGGTGCCGACCACGGCGATCAGTCCGTGGTGCGCCAGCTGACCGGGGGGCACGCCGTCCACCCCGGTCACCTGCGCCTGGAGCGCCGCGTCGAAGGGCCGGCAGATGGCGTAGACGTATCGCAGTCCGCTCATGAGCTTTCCTCCGTCTTGCCCTGCTCCGCTTTGCCGCGCCTCGGCCCGCCCTGCTCCACCTTGCCTCGCTCGGTCCTGCCCTGCTCGGTCCTGCCCTGCTCCGTCCTGCCTTGCTCCAGCTGCTCCAGTTCGGCGACTTGGGCACGCAACTCGGCGTTCTCACGCGTGAGTTCCTTGCCGTGTGCGCGGGAGGACAGGTCGGGGTCGTCCTCCCACCAGTCGATCCCCATCTCCTTGGCCTTGTCGACGGAGCAGACGATGAGCCGCAGCTTGATGGTGAGCAGTTCGATGTCGAGCAGGTTGATCCTGATGTCCCCCGCGATCACGATGCCCTTGTCGAGCACTCGCTCCAGGATGTCGGCCAGGTTCGCGCCGCCGCCCTGCCCGTACGGCTCGGGGAGCCGGCTTGCGGTGGTCATCGGCGGCTCCCGCTCGCTACGGCCTCTTCCTCGTACTTCGCCTCGTCCTCTCCCTCGTCTCCCTCGTCTTCCTCGTCGTCCTCGTACTCGTACTCGCCGTGCGCGTCCCGCTCGTCCTCTTCTTCGTCGTCCCGTTCGTCCTGTTCATCCTGTTCGTACTCGCCCTGCTCCTCCGCGAGCGCGTCCTCGTGGCTGTGGACGACCTCGCCGTCGCGGATCTCCCCGCGCCAGCCGTCCTCCGCCTCGCCCTTGATGGTGATGAAGCGGGCGAAGTTCTTCAGGTCGAGCCGTGCCCGGCGGCCCTGGGCGCGCCAGATGTTGCCGGTCTTCTCGAAGAGACCCTTCGGGTAGTACTCCAGGACCAGCAGGACGCGCGTGAGGTTGTCGGCGAGGGAGTGGAAGGAGACGACCCCCTTCGCCGTGCCCTTCGCCCCCTCGGAGGTCCAGGCGATCCGGTCGTCCGCCACCTGTTCGGTGGTGTGCGCCTTCCAACTCCGGTTGGACCAGAAGACCTTGGCCTGCCAGTCGGATGTGGTGTCGTCGGCGCGGTTCGCGCTCTTGACGCCCTTGGCGAAGGTGCTGAACTCCTGGTACTGGGTCCACTGGTCGTACGCCGTGCGCAGCGGCACGCCGACGTCCACGAACTCCATGATGACCGTCGGCTTCTTGCCTGCCCCGCCCTTGCGGCGGCCCTTGCCCTCGGTCATGTTCTTGAAGGCGTCGACCACACTGTCCTTGGCCCGCCCCGCGCCGACCTCCAGCGCGGACCGCAGCGGTCCTTTGCCCTCGGCCACTTTGCGGCCGCCGTCGAGGGCGAGCTTGGCGAAGCCCGGGCTGTTGCCCTCGGCGATGTCGTTGAGCTTGACCGTCGTCTCGCCGAGTTTGTGACCCACGCCGACCAGCAGGCGCTGGGCCTGGGCGGCGAGATACTCCTGGACCTCCGCCTTGAGCCGGTCGGCGGCCTCGCTCCGCGCGACGCCGGTGATCGGATTGTCCTTCGCCCGGTCCGTCGCGGGCCCCAGCGTGTCACTCATCGCGGCCACCCTCCTTCGGCAGCCGGGCCCCGGTGGCGCGGCGCGCGGAGGTCTTCGCCGCGGCCCTGGCGGGGGCCTTCTTCGGCGTCTTCTTCGCCGTCTTCTTCGCAGGGCTCTTGTGTGCCGCCGTCTTCTTGGCGGGGCTCTTCTTGGCTGCCGCCTTCTTGGGGGCGGCCTTCGGCTGGGGAGCCTTCCTCCTCGGCCGGCGCTCCTCCTGGGGCTCGTCCTGGGGCTCGTCCTGGGGCTCGTCCTGGGGCTCGTCCTGGGGCTCGTCCTGGGGCTCGTCCTCAGGCTCCGCCTCCGCGGACTCCTCGTACGAGTCGTCCGGATCACCCTCGTCCTCGCTGCCGCGCCCCGGCATGTCCGGTGTCACGCCCGCGAGTTGGTCCCGCACATCGGCCGTCCGTCCGTGCAGCCGGTCGGCCAGGCCCGAGATCTGCCGCTCGACCAGCGCCCCGGTTGCGGCCTTCCCGACCCCGCGCAGGTCCCCGCGCAGCTGGTCGCCGATCTCCTTGAACTGCGGGTTGTTCTGCAGCTGTTGGGACACCAGGTCGCCAAGGGCACGCGGGCTCAGATTCATCCGCTTGCCGGCCACCATCGTGCCGACGGCGAACGCCAGCTTCATCTTCTTCGTACGCCCGAGGACGTATCCGGCCCCTACGGCGAGGCCCAGTCCCAGTCGATTCATCGTGTGGTCCCGTTGTCAGTTCCCGCGCCGGTGCGCAGGCCTACTTCCAGTCGGTCGAGCAACTCGTCCTCCTGGCGGTCGAATTCCTCCTCGCCGATCTCCCCCGACTCGAGCAGCTCCTCGAGACGGGCGAGTTCGGACCGGACGGTGGCCGGGTCGTAGTACTGGCGCTCGGCCTCGGCGAGTACCTGGCTCACCGCCCAGAGGCTGCCGCGCACCGGGGCGAACGGCAGCATCAGTACTTCGCCGATCAGTCCCATGCGCTACTCCCGGCCGGCCTGCGAGCCCGCCGACTCCGGCGCGGCTCCCGTCGGCTCGGAGGGCCCGGGTTCGATGAAGCTGTAGGGCGGCAGCGGACCGTTGACGCGCAGTTCGATGTGCGGATGCGACTTGCGGGCATCCTCGACCGCGGCGAGGAACACTTCGGCGGACTCGCGCTCCACCAGGAACGACAGGTTGGCCAGCCATCCCGTGGACTCGGGGCCCACACTGACGGCGTGTGCCGCCGGCTCAAGCGCACGGTGCAGTTCCACCGCGTCCTCGGCCTCCCGGCCCTGGAGTGCGGCCACCACCATCTCGCCGAGCTGCAGCTTCTGCTCGTAACTGCCGCCACCTGCCTGACGGTTGGCCTCGGCGAGCGCCTGCATCTCGGGGTTGTCGGCCATCACGCGGTGCAGCGCGGCCTGCTCGTCATGGCTGGCCTTGACGTTGTACTCGACCTTGCCCGCCAGCGTCGAGAGCCGCTCGCGGTAGTGCTCGGCGCGTTCGGCCAGCACGCTCGTGACGGCCGCGTCGTCGGGGGCGACGTTGCCGAACCGCATGGGCAGGACCGGACCCGCCGCGCCCGCCTCGTTCAGGACGTTCTGGTGGGCAAGCAGGTCGTTGCGCTTGGCGCGCAGGCCCTCGGGCGCGTCACTGACGATCGCCGCCAGGTCGCCCTCCTTGACGATGCGCACGGGGCGCGCCGGCTTTCCCACGCCCTCCATGCCTTCGGGGAGCGAAGGGTGCGAACTCGCGGTGATGCCATATACGTACGTACTCATTCCTGCTCCTCCTTCCTGCGCGCGGACGTGCTCTTGCGGGCGCGCGGGCGGGGCTCCGACTGGCCCTCTTCACGGGACTGCTTGAACGCGTCGGAGATGGTCTCGGCGGCGCCGGACAGCGCACCCTTGGACTTGCCGCGCGCGCCGGATTCGGTGATCTCGCCCATGAGGTCGGGGAGTCCGGGGTTCTTGCGCGGGCCCGCCTCCAGGTCGAGGCGGTTGCACGCCTCGGCGAAGCGCAGGTAGGTGTCGACGCTGGCGACGACCACACGCACATCGATCTTCAGGATCTCGATGCCGACGAGCGAGACACGCACGAAGGCGTCGATGACGAGGCCGCGGTCGAGTACCAGCTCCAGGACGTCGTACAGGCCACTGGTGCCGCCCGATCCGCCGGCTTGCTGTGCAGGGACAACGGTCATGCCGACCGGCCCTCCTTGTCTGGGAAGTCTGTGGAATGAACTGCGGGAGCCCGTGCGGAACGGGCTCTAACGGCCGCCGGCCTTGTGGGAGTCGGCGCGCCCGCGTTCGTAGCGGCGGATGCGCCGGTAGCCGAGCAGCTCGCCCTGCGGGTCGCACTCCACCTGATAGCTCGCGAGGAGACTCATCGTGTCCGGCACCCGGCTGAGTTCCAGGACCTCGATGTCCAACGTCCAGCCGTCATCGGTCTGTTCGACGGACGACACGGACTCGACGGCCATCCCGGTGAGCTCGGTGAGCTGGGCGCGCGCCGAGCGCAGCACCTCCATGGGGCCCGGTCGGCGCTTCGCCCCGCCGCTTTCCGCGTGTTCGGTTGAATTGCTCGAGTTCCGTGAACTCGTCTTCTTCTTCTCTGGGTCCGGCGATGTGTTCAATATGGCCACCTCGAACCTCCGGGTGGCCCGTAAGCCGTTGGCCAAACATCTCAGGCCAGGTGCCTCGGCTCACTGGCCCCAACGATGCGGCACCTCAGGTTCCACGCCGTCATGCAGGCCGTCCGGACGCGTCGCGTCCACGGTCGGCGGCGCCAACGGCCGTTCGGGCGTCGGCGGTGCCACGGGCGGCGGGGCCACGGACGGACTGGCCGTGGAAGGCCGGTCCGCGGAGGGGCGGGCAGCACCACGCAGCAGATAGGCCACGGCACCGAGGACCACCGCGGTGATCAGCGCGGCAGCCCAGTCGGGCAGTCCCAGCGCGAGCGCGAGGCCGAACGCGAGGGCCAGCGCGGCACCCGCGTAGAAGCCCACCGCCCCCGCGCCCGCGTACAGCGCGGCCTTGCGGCGCTGCTTGCGTGTCTGCTCTCTCAGTTCGTCGCGTACGGCCTCGCGGGCTGCATGCGTCAGCTCATCGACGAGGCTCTTGTCCAGATGCTCCAGACGATTCATGGCGCCCGGGTACCCGGCCGTCCGGGCGGGTAACGCGCCACTCCGGCCTGCGCTCGCCGTACCGGGTCGCTTCTTCAAAGGCGTGACCGATCCGCAGGACCTGTAGGTCACCGCGGTGCGGCCCGACGATCTGCAGCCCGACCGGCAGTCCGCCCGGGGTGAATCCGGCGGGCACGGACAGCGCCGGGCTGCCGGTCGCGGAGACCAGGTACGCCGAGCGCATCCAGTCCAGATAGTCCGCCATCGGCACCCCGTCGACCTCGGCCGGGTACTCCGACTCGACGGGGAACGGCGCGACTTGGCTGGTCGGAAGGACCAGGGCGTCGTACCTCTCGAAGAACTCCCGTACGCGGTGGAACAGTTCACCGTGCAGCGCGGTGGCCCGCGCCAGGTCGATGCCGGTGAGCGTGCGCCCCTGCCGTACGTTCCGGACCAGGCTGGGCTTCATCCGGTCCGCCGAGGTCTCCAGGAGTGCACCGAGAGCCAGGTGGAACTGCCAGGCGCGGAAGGTCCGGAACACCTCGTCGGCGCCGGACAGATCGGGGCACGTCTCCTCGACCGCGCACCCCAGGTCGGCGAAGACCGTGACGGCGGGCGCGAGCACGTCGCCGACCTCACGGTCGACCGGCACCGCTCCTCCCAGGTCGGGCGACCAGGCGATCCGCAGCCCCCGCAGATCCCGTTCCAGTGGCCCGCCGAACGCGCTCCCCGGCGTTTCCAGGGCGATCGGCGAGCGCGGGTCGGGCCCGGCGACGACGGAGAGCAGCAGGGCCGCGTCGGCGACCGTGCGCGCCATCGGCCCCTGCACGGCCATCGTCGACCACGGAGCGATGTCCGGCCAGCTCGGCACCCGGCCCGGCGAGGGGCGCAGGCCCACCACGTTGCAGAACGACGCGGGGTTGCGCAGTGAACCGCCCATGTCGCTGCCGTCGGCCAGGGGGTGCATGCCGCATGCGAGCGCGGCCGCCGCTCCCCCGCTGCTGCCGCCCGCCGACCGCCGGAGGTCGTACGGGTTGCGGGTGGCCCCGAAGACCGGGTTGACGGTGTGCGAACCGGCAGCGAACTCGGGCACGTTGGTCTTGCCGATGGTGATCGCGCCGGCGGCGCGGATGCGCTCGACGATCAGCTCGTCGCGGTCCGGGACGTTGTCGGCGAGGAGCGGCGTCCCGTAGGTGGTCCGGATGCCTCGGGTGTCGTGGGTGTCCTTGTGGGCGACGGGCAGCCCGTGCAACGGGCCGAGGGGTCCGCCGCGCACGGCGGTCTCGTCGGCGGTGCGCGCCTCGTCGAGCGCGCGCTCGGCCACGAGGGTCACCACGGCGTTCACGGCGCCGTTGACCTGCTCGATCCGGTCCAGGTGCGCCTGGACCACCTCGCGCGCGGACAGCTCTCGGGCGCGGATCCTGGCGGCCAGGTCGCGGGCGGTGAGGTGGACGAGCTCGGCTGCTTCGGGAGGCCGGTGCGCGTCAGGGGCTTCGGAGGCGCTGTGTGCTCGGTGGGCTTCAGGGCTCATACGTCGCTTTCGGCTCGGGCGGGCTTACGGCTGGTGGCTGGTGGTGGCGGCTGAGGTCGCGACGGGGCGGAGTATGCCCACGTCGCCGCGGCTGCCACCCGCTCCCGCGCGCCACGGCCCCCACTTTCAGCGAACGGCTGAAACACGGCGCATCTGTTGACTCCGGCGGATCACCCGAACATGCTCCTCACCACGACGTTACGTACGTCCTGTACATTTTTTACAGGAAGCCTTGGGGAGCAGCCGACCCCGGCAGAGGAGAGACGTGCCATGAACCGACCGATCGCCCGCCATGTCCTGCCCGAGTTCACCGAGCGCACCAGCACGGGGCAACGGACCCTCGATCCGTACTCGAAGCTGCTCGAGGAGCGCATCGTCTTCCTGGGCACGCCGATCGACGACACCTCGGCCAACGACGTGATGGCGCAGTTCATGCACCTGGAATACCTGGCGCCCGACCGCGACATCTCGCTCTACATCAACTCCCCCGGCGGCTCGTTCAGCGCGATGACGGCGATCTACGACACGATCCAGTTCGTCACCTGCGACGTGGAGACGACCTGCCTGGGCCAGGCCGCCTCGGCGGCCGCCGTCCTGCTGGCGGCGGGCACCCCCGGCAAGCGGTTCGCGCTGCCCGGCGCCCGGGTACTGATCCATCAGCCGTCGATCGCCGAGCCGATCCACGGCCAGGCGACCGACTTGGCAATCCAGGCCGACGAACTCCTGCGCACCCGCGCGAACCTGGAGAAACTGCTCGCCCAACACACGGGCCAGAGCCGGGAACGCGTCGCGGCCGACATCGAGCGCGACAAGATCCTCAACGCCTCCGAGGCGGTCGACTACGGCCTGGTGGACCGGATCATCGCGACCCGCAAGTCGTCCCTGCGCACCCCGGACGCGGGGTGAACCTCCCGATGCTGCCGCCCGAACTTCCCCCGCTGCCCGCACTCACCCGCGCCGAGGGCGAGTTGATCGACCGATACCTCGAAGTGGTCGATCTGGTGGGCCGGATCAACCCCGCCCGCGCCTCGGACACCTATGGCGGCCTGCGTGCCGCCCAGGCCCTGGTCGCCAGCGCCACCGCCCTGCGGGACGCGCTGACGCTCATGCACCAGCGGGGCGAGAGCGCCGTGCACGCGCCGACGTTGGCCCGCGCGCTGCGTGTCCTCGACGGCGAGCGGCGCGCCGGGCGGGTCACCGTGCCGCCCCCATCGGCCTCCTGAGTACCCCTCATCTCCGTACCCGAAGTCCGAACCGTCCGGGGCCGGTTCCAAACGAACCAAACGGGCTACCTCGTTCGGCGTAGACAATTGTCCTTCTTTGGACTGTCTTCAGTTGCGTCAGATGTGTACGCGATGGCCGGAATTCCTCGTTCCGGTGCTGGTCGAACGATCGTCGGGTTCCACGGGCCGATCCCGAATCCGACCTTGTCCACCCGAACGGTTCAGCCGTGAGGAGCCTCACAAAACGCCGTTTCGGCTCGGAATTTCTGCCCTTGACGGGTCAAGATCCCTTCCGACGACAAGCCCCCGCCACAGCGGCGGGGCGGTCCGGGCGGACGCCGAGTCCTGCCGCCACCCGGATGACCGGTCGACATCTGTGCATCGGCAGGAGTGGAGGACCCAGGCATGACGGGTCGGTCCGGAAGGTCCGGACGCCGACCCTTGGGGTGAAGCCGCACATCGCGGCCGGGCAACTTCGCCAGCCCGAATCCGACAGGTCATCCTTCACAGGCGGCTGACGAAGGGTTGCGCATGACCGCGCTGAATCATGTTCCGTCGCTGCTCACCAGGGCCGGTTCCGTATCGGCCCTCACACTCGCCGTCGTAGGCGGCACCCTCGTGGCCCCAGGGCTCACGTCGGAAGCAGAGGCCGCGACACACGGGACGAAGGCGCTCAAGATCGCCGCCTCCAAGAAGGGCTCTCCGTACCGCTATGGAGCGACGGGGCCGAACCGGTTCGACTGCTCGGGCCTGACCCAGTACTCGTTCAAGCGCGCGGGCAAGAAGCTGCCACGCACCGCCGCACAGCAGTACAACAAGACCCGCCATGTCTCGGCGTCCAACCGCGTCCGCGGCGACCTGGTCTTCTTCCGCTCCGGCCGGAGCGTCTACCACGTCGGCATCTACGCCGGGAAGGGCCGGATCTGGCACGCACCCAAGTCGAACACCGTGGTGCGGCTCGAGAAGATCTGGACGAAGAGCGTCTCCTACGGCCGGGTGCGCTGACCGCCCGTCACTGACCGCCCGTCACTGACCGTCGGCCGCAAGCCTGTCGGAGGGCGGCGGAGGAGGGCCTCACGGCCTCCTCCGCCGCTCGACCGGCCCCAGCCCGACCCGCTGACCGGCGCGCCCGACAGGCATGGAGGGTGTCGACGCGGATACTCGGGCGCCATGGCCGAAAACAACAGTTCCACCGCGGGCGACCCGCCCCCGCGCAACGAGACACGCTTCGAACGCGCCGACCGCAATTTCTCCGAGATCCTCCAGGAGCTGCGGGTCACGCAGACCGGAGTGCAGATCCTCTTCGCGTTCCTGCTGACCCTCGCCTTCACCGAGCGCTTCCCCTCGCTCGACACGGTGCAGCGCGCCACCTACGTCACCACGCTGCTGCTCGCCGTCCTCGCCGCGGCGCTGTTCACCGCCCCGGCCGCCGTGCACAGGACCCTGTTCGGGCAGCACTCCAAGCCGCTGATCGTGCGCGTGTCGTCCCGCCTCGCCGGCATCGGCATGACAGTCCTGGTGTTCGCACTCGCCGGTTCCGTGCTCCTGGTCGTGGACGTGGCGGTGGGCCGTACCGGCGGGATCATCGCGAGTGCGGGCACGCTGGTCATGTGTGCGGGCCTCTGGGGTCTGCTTCCCCGCTTGGTGCGCGCTTCGGACAGGGGCAGGGACAAAGACAGGGACAGGGGCAGTGACAGGGGCAGCGACACGCCGGACGACGTCACGCCATCAGGGCCTCGGTGAGGAGCACCAGGCCAAGGACGCTGAGCGCGACACCGGTGCCGCCCTCGATCGCACGGGCCGTACGAGGCCTGCGCAGCCAGCGCCCGAGCCGGTCGACCAGGAGCGCGACGACCGGGAACCACACCAGGGCAAGGGCCACGATGATGGACGCGAGCAGCAGTGTCCTGGGCATCGCGGGGCTGCCCGCGGGCACGAACTGGGGCAGCACGCTGAGGAAGGTGATGGGTGCCTTGGGGTTGAGCGCGTTGGTGAGGAAGCCCTGCCGCAGGCTGCCCCCGGCCGCAGGCTGCTCCGCCGGCATCTCCGCGCCGTCCGGCGCGGAGAAGCTCCGCAGCGGTCGCGCCGCCGACCGCAGCGCGCGGTACCCGAGGTACAGCACGTAGGCACCGCCGAGCACCTGCAGTGCCCGGAACAGCGTGGGAACCGCCGCGAGGACCGCCGCGACCCCGGCCACCGCGAGCGCCGTGTGCACCAGGAGCCCGCCCGCGACACCGATCGCACAGCTGACTCCGGCGCGCCGGGATGCGAGGGAGTTGCGCACCACGACGGCGAAGTCGGCGCCCGGCATGGCGACCATGCCCGCGGCGACTCCGGTGAAGGCGACCAGTTGTGCGTCCATGACCGCCAGCCTGCCGTTCTTCTGCCTTCAGCAGGTATGTGGAATATCCTGTGTCTGCCTTAAGCAGACGTTTAGCCCCACGCCGTCGGACAGCCCCGCCGCCCGTCGGCCCCTGGACCGGGAGACGCCATGTACGACCCGACACGGCTCGCCGCACTGGTGGCGGTCTCCGAGGCCGGGTCGATCACCCGCGCCGCCGAGCGCCTCGGCTACACCGTGCCCGCGCTCTCCCAGCAGCTGGCCAAGCTCGAACGGGAGGCGGGCACCGCTCTCCTGGTCCGGCACCACCGCGGGGCTCGGCTGACCGGCGCGGGCGAGCTGCTGCTGGCGCGGGCGCGCCGGGTCCTGGACGAGATGGAGCAGGCCCGCCACGAACTGGCCCGGCTCGCGGGCCTGTCCGGCGGCAGGCTGCGCGTGGGGACCTTCACCACCGCCGGGATCCATCTGGTGCCGCCCGCCCTGACCGCGTTCCGCCGCGCCCATCCGGACATCGATCTGACGGTGCGGGGCTATGAACCGCCGCTCGGCGTCGCGGCCGTGGCGGCGGGCGAGGTCGACCTGGCCCTCACGCACACCTACGAGCCGGCGGATCCGGTGCCGTTGCCCGCCTCCGTGACCGCGGAGCCGATCCTGGTCGAGGAGTTGGTCCTGGTGACATCGCCCGGGCACGCGCTCGCGGGTGCCTCCTCGCGGCTGCCCCTGACCGAGCTCGCCGGGCAGCCGCTGATCAGCATGGCGCCGACGCATCCGCCCCGGCAGGGCGTGGAGTCCGCGCTCGTCGGGGCCGGGGCGACGCCTTCGGTCCTGGTCGAGACCCCGGGCTACGCGCTGGTGTGTGCGCTGGTCAGCGCGGGGCTCGGCGTGGCCGTCGTACCGGAGATGGTGGCGCGGACGGCGGCCACCCCGGTGGGGATCAGGCCGCTGGAGCCGGGGAATCTGCGCCGCACGATCTCGGTCGTCCACCGCACTGATGTGTCGCATCCCGCGGCGGACACCTTCCGGGCCCTGCTCCGGGGGGCCTTCGGACGCTCAACGGGGTGAGGGCGACGGCGAAACCGAGGGAGCCGCTGTCCTGTCGCGCACCGGCGCGGTCCACGGCAGCGCGATCCAGACCGTCTTGCCGCCATCGGGGGTGGGCGTGACCGACAGCCTGCCGCCGCACTCCAAGGTCAGCCAGCGGATGATCACCAGGCCGCGGCCGTTGTCCTGCTGGACGGCGGCGGGCAGCCGCTTCGGGTAGCGGGGGTGGCTGTCGGTGACGCCGATGCGCAGCTGCTCCTCCCGGTCCAGCTCGATGTCCACCGTGAAGGTGGGCGACTGGCCCCGGGTGTGCTGGACGGCGTTCGTGGCCAGTTCGGAGACGATGAGCCGGACCGTGTCGGCCACTTCCGTGTCACCCGGCAGCCCCCATTCGGTGAGGACGTTCGAGACGAATTTCCGGGCCGCGGAGACCGAGGCAGGATCGCTCGGCAGGGTGACGGTTGCTTCCTGAAGGTCTGCCATGGCGACGTGTCCCTTTCCCACCGGGGCTCGGCTCCGACTCGTAGCGGAAGGCACGAGGACAGTCCCGGAATGGTGCTTTGCGCCAGCCTGCCACTCCTGGGCCGCTCAGAGGTGGCCATCCACCAAGTTGTGCATATATCTGTCGCTCAAAGCGGTGAACTCTGCTACGAGAGACCGTATTTGGGCGCGAGGACGGCGCTTCCTCTACTGTCGCCGGGGAGAGGCCGGGGAGAGGCCGGAAAAGGAAGGCTCCGTCGGGAAGGAGACGGGCATGCGGTACGGTCCCGCGGTGCGCCGCAGGAAGCTCGGTGCCGAACTGCGTGCCCTGCGCACGCACGCCGGGCTCACCAGTGGCCAGGCGGCGGACCGGGTCGGCTGGCATCAGTCGAAGGTCAGCCGGATCGAGACGGGGCGTAGCAGCGTCAAGGCGGCCGACGTACGCCTGCTGCTCGAGGCGTACGAGGTAGAGGATCCGCAACTGCGCCAGTTGCTGGTGGCGTTGGCGGGCTCGGACGACGACGGTGGACGGCGCCACTGGTGGCACGCCTACCGCGAGCTGCTGCCGCCCGCCTACCGCGACTTCATCAGCCTGGAGTCACAGGCCTGCCGGATGCGCACCCTGGAGACCACCGTCGTGCCCGGCCTGCTGCAGACCCCGGACTACGCGCGTGCGGTGACCCGGGCCGCGCTCGACGGGCTGCCGGATGAGCAGGTGGACGCGCTGGTCGAGGTGCGTCTCGCGCGCCAGGACGTGCTGCGCGCGGCTCCACCGCTGCGACTGAGCGTAATCCTGGACGAGGCGGTGCTGCACCGGCCGGTGGGCGGGAGTCAGGTGCTCGCGGGACAGTTGAAACGGTTACTGGAGGCAGCACAGTTGCCCCATGTACGACTTCAGGTGTTGCCGTTCGCCGCCGGAGAGCACGTGGGCCTCATTGGATCTTTCGTTATCTTCTCATTTCCGAACATTGCTGATCTGGATGTGGTTGTTCTAGACCACTTGACGAGTAGCCTCTACCTCGAACGGAGAGAAGACCTTAAGGCATATACGGATGCCTTCAACTCCCTTCAAGGAAAAGCACTTTCACCCGAGGAATCAACGGATCACATCGCCGGGATAGGTGACGGCGCGTAAGGGGGCACCATGACTGCACTGCCTCGGCACGTTCCTTCCAGCACTTCTCTGCAAGGCGCACGGTGGCACCGCAGCACTCGTAGCAACGGCATGAACAACTGCGTGGAGACAGCCTCGCTCGCTTCAGGGCCGAAGCAGGGACTGCTCGCAGTGCGCGACTCGAAGAACACGGCAGGGCCCGCCCTGCTCTTCTCACCCGCCACATGGGAGGCCTTCGTCCACGGCCTCCGGTGACTACCGGGGTGCGGAGCGGCTGATCACTCGTACGGCATCGGCGATCTGTGTGTCGCTGAGATCCGCCCGGGCGGTCAGCCGCAACCGCGAGATGCCGTCGGGCACCGACGGCGGTCGGAAGCACCCGACGGCCAGGCCCGCGCCCCGGCAGTCGGCGGCCCAGCGCACGGCCGCTTCCGGCGACGGCGCGCGCACGGAGACGACGGCGGCGTCAGGACGTACCGCCGAGAGACCTTCCGCCATGAGGCGTTCATGAAGCTCGGCCGCGACCGTGCGGGCCCGCGCGGCACGCTCCGGTTCTCTGCGCAGCAGCCGCAGGGCCGCGAGTGCCGCGCCCGCGGCAGCGGGTGCGAGCCCCGTGTCGAAGATGAAGGTACGGGCCGCGTTGATCAGGTGGTCGATGACCTTGGCGGGGCCGAGGACCGCGCCTCCCTGGCTGCCGAAGGACTTCGACAGGGTGACCGTGGCCACCGTGTGGGCGGTGCCCGCGAGCCCGGCCGCCTGCGGGGCGCCCCGCCCGCCGTCGCCCAGCACGCCGAGCCCATGGGCGTCGTCGACGACGAGACCGGCACCGAACTCCTGACAAACGGAACTGAGTTCGGTCAGTGAAGCCGCGTCGCCGTCGACCGAGAAGACCGTGTCCGACACGACGACCGCGGGCCCCGCGTGAGCGTCCAGCGTCTTGCGCACCGCTTCGGGGTCGGCGTGCGGAACCACCTGCGTCGTACCGCGCGCCAGGCGGCAGCCGTCGATCAGCGAGGCGTGGTTGCCCGCGTCCGAGACGATCAGCGAGCCGTACGGGGCGAGGGCGGTGACGGCGGCGAGGTTCGCCGCGTATCCGGAGGAAAGGACCAGGGCGGCCTCGAAGCCGCAGAACTCGGCGAGCTCGCGCTCCAGTTCCGCGTGCAGTTCGGTGGAGCCCGTCACCAGGCGGGAGCCGGTCGCTCCGCCGCCCCAGCGCCGGGCCGCGGCCGCCGCGCCCTCGGTGATCTCGGGGTGCCTGGCCAGGCCCAGGTAGTCGTTGCTCGCCAGGTCGAGGAGGCCGTCGGCGTCGGCGGGGCGGGGGCGCAGGGTGCGGACGAGTCCGGCCTGTGCGCGCAGGCTCGCCTGCTCGTCGATCCAGTCGAACGGCGAGCTCGCCATGAGGGTTCCTCCGGGTCGTCAGCACTGGCCGGTTTGTAGACAGTGCACAGACCCTAGCCGTCCGGCCACCGGGCCAGGATGTGGCAATACCCACACCTCTCAGCGTTTCTGTTGTGCGAACTCTCCTTGGAAAGCGATGCTCTCGTGCGTAAGGATCAGCGCCATGGATCTGCTGAACACGCTGGTGGACAAGGGGCTTCGGCGCGAGCTGCCGACCCGCGAAGAGGCGCTGGCCGTGCTGGCCACCTCCGACGACGAGCTTCTCGACGTGGTTTCCGCCGCCGGGAAGGTACGGCGGCAGTGGTTCGGGCGCCGGGTGAAACTCAACTATCTGGTCAATCTCAAGTCGGGGCTCTGCCCGGAGGACTGCTCGTACTGTTCGCAGCGTCTGGGCTCAACCGCGGGCATCCTCAAGTACACCTGGCTGAAGCCCGACGAGGCCTCGCAGGCCGCGGCGGCCGGGGTGGCGGGCGGCGCCAAGCGGGTCTGCCTGGTCGCCAGCGGGCGCGGTCCGACCGACCGTGACGTCGACCGGGTCTCGAAGACCATCGAGGCGATCAAGGAGAACAACGAAGGCGTCGAGGTGTGCGCGTGCCTCGGCCTTCTCTCCGCGGGACAAGCGGACAAACTGCGCACGGCGGGCGCGGACGCGTACAACCACAATCTCAATACGTCCGAGGCGACGTACGGCGAGATCACCACGACCCACACGTACGCCGACCGCGTGGACACCGTGCAGCAGGCGCAGGCCGCGGGCCTCTCCGCCTGTTCGGGTCTGATCGCGGGCATGGGCGAGACGGACGAGGACCTGGTGGACGTGGTCTACGCGCTGCGCGACCTCGACCCCGACTCGGTGCCGGTCAACTTCCTGATCCCCTTCGAGGGCACCCCGCTGGCCAAGGAGTGGAACCTCACCCCGCAGCGCTGCCTGCGCATCCTGGCGATGGTCCGTTTCGTCTGCCCCGACGTGGAGGTGCGCATCGCGGGCGGCCGCGAGGTGCATCTGCGCACGATGCAGCCCCTGGCCCTTCACCTCGCCAACTCGATCTTCCTGGGCGACTACCTGACCAGTGAGGGCCAGGCCGGCAAGACCGACCTGGAGATGATCGCGGACGCCGGTTTCGAGGTCGAGGGCACGGACACGGTGACGCTGCCGGAGCACCGCGCGGACGCGTTGGCGGCTGCGGGGTGCGGGTCGCACGGGGAGGGCGGGGGCGGTTGTGGGCCGTGCGGTTCTTCGGAGTCGGCACCGGCGTCGGCATCGGCCCCGGCCGAAATCTCCGAGGGCGAGGCGTCCGAGGCGCGCACGGACCTGGTCGCGGTACGCCGCCGGGGCGCGGGAACGGATCTGGCGCCCAATGCCTGACTTCCCTGACCTCCCTGGCCGCCCTGGCCTCTCTGTGCCCGAACTGCTCGACCTGGACCGACGCCATGTGTGGCATCCGTACGGGCCCATGCCCGGCCGCCAGGAGCCCCTGGTCGTCGAGTCGGCGAGCGGTGTACGCCTCCGCCTCGCGGGCGACGGGGGCGAGTTGATCGACGGCATGTCGTCCTGGTGGTCGGCGATCCACGGCTACAACCACCCCGTGCTCAACGACGCGGTCCGCGGCCAGCTCGACCGGATGAGCCATGTCATGTTCGGCGGACTCACCCATGAGCCCGCCGTACGCCTGGCGAAGCACCTTGTCGACATGTCGCCGGACGGCCTCGAGCATGTCTTCCTCGCGGACTCCGGTTCGGTGTCGGTCGAGGTCGCGGTCAAGATGTGCCTGCAGCACTGGCGCTCGCTCGGCCGCCCCGAGAAGCGGCGGATGCTGACCTGGCGGGGCGGCTACCACGGGGACACCTGGCAGCCCATGTCGGTGTGCGACCCCGATGGAGGCATGCACGAGCTGTGGCAGGGGGCACTGCCCCAGCAGGTGTTCGCGGACGCGCCGCCATCGGGGTACGAGGCGTACGACGACGCCTACGCCGACCATCTGCGCGAGGTCATCGGGCGCCACGCGGACGAGCTTGCCGCCGTGATCGTGGAGCCGGTGGTGCAGGGCGCGGGCGGGATGCGGTTCCACTCCCCCGCCTACCTGCGGGTGTTGCGTGAGGCCTGCGACGAGCACGACGTGCTGCTCGTGTTCGACGAGATCGCCACGGGGTTCGGCCGCACGGGCGCGCTGTTCGCCGCGGACCACGCGGGCGTCACGCCCGATGTGATGTGCCTGGGCAAGGCGCTGACCGGCGGCTATATGACGCTGGCGGCCACGCTGTGCACGCCGCGGGTCGCGGACGGCATCTCTCAGGGCGAGGTGCCTGTCCTGGCCCACGGACCGACGTTCATGGGCAATCCGCTCGCCGCCGCCGTGGCCTGCGCCTCGATCGAGCTGCTGCTCGGACAGGACTGGCGGACCGAGGTCAAGCGCATCGAGGCGGGCCTGCGCGGCACGCTGGCCGAGGCGGCCGGACTGCCGGGCGTACGGGATGTACGCGTGCTCGGCGCGATCGGCGTCGTACAGCTTGACCACGACGTGGACATGGCGGCGGCCACGCGTGCCGCGACGCGCGAGGGGGTGTGGGTACGGCCGTTCCGCGACCTCATCTACACGATGCCGCCGTTCATCACGAGCGACGACGACGTGGCACGGATCGGGCGCGCGGTGTGCGCGGCGGCGAAGGAGGGCTGAGATGACGGTCATCGTGGTGTCCGGGACCGGCACGGAGATCGGCAAGACGGTCACGACGGCCGCCGTGGCCGCCCTCGCGCTCGCCTCGGGGCGCAGTGTCGCGGTGCTCAAGCCCGCGCAGACGGGGGTGGCGCCCGGCGAGCCGGGCGACGCGCAAGAGGTGACGCGTCTGGCGGGCGACGACATCACCACCCTTGAACTCGCCCGCTTCCCCGAGCCGTTGGCACCGAACACCGCGGCGCGGCGGGCCGGCATGGCGCCGGTCCGCCCGTACGAGGTGGCAGAGGCGGCGGAGAAACTGTCGGCCGGGCACGACCTGGTCCTGATCGAGGGCGCGGGCGGCCTGCTCGTGCACTACGACGACGAAGGCGCCACGCTCGCCGACGCCGCCCGCCTCCTTGCGGCCCCGGTCCTGGTGGTCGCGTCGGCGGGTCTTGGCACGCTGAACACGACGGCACTCACCGCGGAGGCGCTGCGAGCCCGCGGCCTGACCCCGCTGGGCGTGACGGTCGGCAGCTGGCCCGCCGCACCGGACCTGGCATCGCGCTGCAACCTCGCGGACCTGCCACTGTCGGCGGGCGCGCCGCTTCTCGGCGCGGTGCCCGAGGGAGCGGGCTCCCTCACACGCGCCGACTTCCGCACCCGGGCAGCCAGCTGGCTCGGCCCGGAACTGGGCGGCACATGGAACGCAGCGAAGTTCACCGCACGCGAGGCCCCGGAGGGGTCTGCGCTCGCTTCGCCCCGCTGATATCGAGACGGCAAACTCCGGGAGCGCGGGGGCCGCGCGGCGCGGGCCGACGTGGGCGCCTCGCGGTACGGGCTGACGCGCGAGTGCCCCACGGCACGGCCAGCTTGCGGATACCTCGCGGCACGGGCCGACGGATCTCACGGCACGGGCCGACTTGGTTGCCCCACGGCACGGGCGGACGCCCACCTGTCGCTGAGGCCTCGTCTGCGGGGGCCGCCCGGTGCCGTCGCGGGTGGGTCTTGCGCGTGGGCGTGGGGGAAACCGGCCGTGCCGGGGCACCATTGCGGTATCCGCTCGCCCCGTCGAGGAGGTCCCATGTCACCTCGCTCCGCCAAGGCCGCGTCCCGTGACGCCGTGCACCACCCCGTCTTCGCCCGTTTCTACGCCCGCCAGAGCGTGGCCGCCGAGCGCGTGATCGCGACGTACCGCAAGGAGCTGCTCGCCGGTCTCTCCGGTCGCGTCATCGAGGTCGGCGCGGGGAACGGTCTGAACTTCGCCCACTATCCGACGGCGGTCTCCGAGGTCGTGGCCATCGAACCGGAGCGCACTCTGCGTCAGTTGGCCGCCTCCGCGGCCGTGCGGGCGGACGTACCGGTCGACGTCGTGCCCGGTGCCGCCGAGGCGCTGCCCGTCAAGAGCGAGGCCTTCGACGGAGCCGTGGCCTCCTTGGTGCTGTGCAGCGTGCGCGACGTGCCCCGCGCCCTCGGCGAGCTGCGGCGCGTCCTGCGTCCCGGCGGCGAACTGCGGTTCTTCGAGCACGGCGTGGCTCCGGGCGCCGCGATGGCGACCGCGCAGCGCGCCCTGGACCGCACGGTCTGGCCGCTCCTCTTCGGCGGCTGTCACGTCGCACGGGACACACTGGGTGCCCTGCGCGCCGCGGGCTTCGAGATCGGCCCGTACCGCCGCCTGTTGGTTCCCGCCAGGGGCCCGCGGCTGCCCACTTCGTACTGCGTGCTCGGCGCGGCCCGGCGGCCGGAGAACGACTGATCGGCCCCCGTCACGCAGAAGAGCAGAAGAGGTGTCAGATCGACTGCGTGAGGTTGACCGCGTTGCCGTCCGGGTCCTTGATGTGCGCCACGCGCTGCCCCCACGGCATGTCGTTGGCCGGACCGAGCACCTCGCCGCCCAGGGAATCGACCCGCTTGAGGAGGTCGTCCACCGCCTCCACCGCCACGCTCAGCAGAATCCGCTGCGGCGTGCCGAGCGGTACGCTCGTGTCCGATACGACGCCGAGCTCCGAGTCGCCGATGCGCAGGTCCACGAAGAACGCGGGCCCCTCCTCCGGGGTCCTCGACACCTCCTGGGCCCCGAGCAGCTCCTGGTAGAACCTCAGCAGGAGCTCGAGATCAGGGGTGATGATCATCGGCTGGATGGCGGCAGGCATGGGCGTCCTCCTGGGGTGCGGCTCTCTCCCACCGAACTTATCCTCGCCGCATGATCAATGGCGCGCACCTCATCATCTACAGCAACGACGCCGAAGCCGACCGGGCCTTCTTCCGGGACGTACTGGAGTACCCCCATGTCGACGCGGGCGGCGGCTGGCTGATCTTCAAGCTGCCGCCGGCCGAGGCCGCCGTCCATCCCACGCCGGGGCCTGAGTCGCACGAGCTCTATCTGATGTGCGACGACGTGGAGGCGACGGTGCGCGAACTGACCGCCAGGAGTGTGGAGTTCACCGAGCCGGTCACCGACGCCGGCTGGGGTCTGCTCACCCGCTTCAAGCTGCCGGGCGGCGGCGAGGTCGGCCTGTACGAGCCGCGGCACCCGCGGGCCACCGACCTGTGACATCCCGCCGGACGGCGTGATCATCCGGCGGGATCGCCCGGCGGCTCGTCCGGCGCTTCCCGCGCGGCTACTGGCTCCACTTGCGCAGCTCGTCCGCGATGGCGTGCACGCTCGCCCCGTCCTCCTTCACCAGGCGGGCCAGCTCGCGCACCTGCTCGGGCGAGGTGACGACCTTCATGCCGCTCGCGACCAGATAGGCGTACGCGGCGGACGAGGCGAAGAGGGCGTTGGACCGTTCAAGGGCGGGGATGTGCAGGAGAACCTGGAGCAGGGCGGCGGCGCGGTCGTGCGGGCTTTCGTAGACGGGCACGCCGAAGATCTCCGCCTCGTGCCGGCTGACGGCGGCCACCAGGGCACCCCAGTCGGTGACCTGCGGGTCTCCGGGCGTCTTGTGTTCGGCGATCATCAGCAGCCAGGCAAGATCGATTCTGAGGTTCAAGAGCTCAACGACGACCCTCGCGCTCGGCACCGAACTCTTCGGCGAACACGGATTCGTACTGCTTCATGAAGTCGGCGGCGGCCTCGACGAAGGTGTGGCCGACCTCGCCGGCGTCCTGTTTGACCAGTTCCTCGATATAGCGGTTCACGCTCATCCCGCGGGCCAGCGCACGCTCGCGCGCGGCTCGGGCGGTGCCTTCGTCCACCCGCACGTTCAGCTGGGTCTTCGCCATACCGTCAAGCTAGCGCCACGGCGCTAGCACCGGCAAGAGGGCAGCGGGAGTGCGCGGGGGCGCACGGACGGGCCGGGCGAGCACCGGGCCGGTGTCCCTTACATACGTCTTCGGTTCACGACCTTGGAGGGATACCGACGCCCGCCCCGACCCTCTACTCTCGGCAGGATTACGGGAGTTGGAGCGGCCACAACCCAGGAGGCGGCCTTGTCCACACCTGCTTCGGCACCGGCCACAGGCCTTGCGGAGCCCACCAAGGTCGCCGCGCGGGCACGCGGTCTGACCAAGGCGTACGGCTCCGGCGAGACCACCGTGCTCGCCCTCGACTCGGTCGACGTGGACATCGCGCGCGGCCGTTTCACGGCGGTCATGGGCCCGTCCGGTTCGGGCAAGTCCACGCTCATGCACCTGCTCGCGGGCCTCGACACGGTCTCCGCGGGTCAGGTGTGGCTCGGCGACACCGAGATCACGGGCCTCAAGGAACGGGAGCTGACGCAGCTCCGGCGGGACCGCATCGGGTTCATGTTCCAGTCCTTCAACCTCATCCCCACCCTCAATGCCCTCGAGAACATCACGCTGCCCATGGACATCGCGGGTCAGCGCCCCGACCGCGAGTGGCTTGAGCACGTCATCGACACGCTCGGCCTGCGCGACCGCCTCAAGCACCGGCCCGCCCAGCTCTCCGGCGGCCAGCAGCAACGCGTGGCGTGCGCGCGGGCGCTCGCCTCGCGCCCCGAGCTGATCTTCGCGGACGAGCCGACCGGCAACCTCGACTCGCGCGCGGGCCTCGAAGTGCTCGGCTTCCTGCGCGAAGCCGTCGACAAGCTGGAGCAGACCGTCGTCATGGTGACGCACGACCCGGGCGCCGCCGCCCACGCCGACCTGGTGCTCTTCCTCGCGGACGGCCGCATCGTCGACGAGATGCCGCGCCCGACGGCGGAGTCGGTCCTGGAACGCCTCAAACGGTTCGACGTGATCCACGCGGTGCCGCAGGAGAGCCAGGCCGAGGCCGACGGCGATCAGCGCGCCGACAGCGCGCCGGACCGGGACTGAGGCGGTCCGCGGCCATGCTGAAGGCGACACTCAGGAGCTTCCTCGCGCACAAGGGCAGGCTGCTGCTCTCCGCTCTCGCCGTGATCCTCTCGGTGGCGTTCGTCGCGGGCAGCCTCATCTTCTCGGACACGGTGGCCCGCACCTTCGACCGGCTCTTCGCCTCGACGTCCGCCGATGTGACCGTCGAGCCGAAGGAGGACATCGACGAGGCGGTGCCATCGGGACAGACACCGACGGTCCCCGCGAAACTCGCCGACCGCCTCGCCGGGGTCGAAGGGGTCGCCAGGACCCGTGTCGACGCGGCCGTCGAGAACATCACGGTCGTCGACAGCAAGAACGACCCGGTGGGCGCCACCACGGGCGCCCCCACCATCGCCACCAACTGGTACGTCACCGACCGCAGTCCCGTCGAGCTGACCTCGGGGCACGCCCCGCGCGGCAAGGACCAGGCTCTGCTCGACGCGGACACCGCCGACAAGAAGGACGTGAAGATCGGCGACACCCTCACGGTGCTCGCCGCGCCCGGCTCGTTCAAGGTCGAGGTCGTCGGCATCGTCACCTTCACCACCACCAACCCCGGCGCGGCCCTGGTCTTCCTCGACACCCCGACGGCCCAGCGTGAGCTCCTGGGCGACAAGGACGCGGCGACGGGCATCTCGGTGGACGCCGCGGCCGGTGTGAGCGACACCGACCTCAAGCGACGTGTCGCCGCCGAACTCGGCTCGGGCTACGACCTGAAGACCGCCGACGAACAGGCCGACTCGGCGGCGTCCGAACTCGGCGGATTCCTGGACGTCATCAAGTACGTGATGCTCGGCTTCGCCGGGATCGCCGTCCTGGTCGGCATCTTCCTGATCGTCAACACCTTCTCGATGCTGATCGCGCAGCGCACCCGCGAACTGGGCCTGCTGCGCGCGCTCGGCGCCGACCGCAGGCAGGTACGCCGCTCCGTGCTGACCGAGGCGGTCCTGCTCGGCGTGGTCGGCTCCACGGTCGGCCTCGCGGCGGGGATCGGGCTCGCGGTCGGGCTCATCGAGCTGATGGGCCTGTTCGGGATGAACCTGAAGTCCACCGAGATGGCCATCGGATGGGGAACTCCCGTCGCCTCGTACGTCGTCGGGGTCGGCGTCACGTTCGTCGCGGCGTATCTCCCGGCGCGGCGCGCGGCGCACGTCTCGCCGATGGCGGCGCTCGCCGACGCGGAGATCGCGGGTGTGGGACGGCCGTTGAAGATCCGCGCCGTGGTCGGCGCGGTGGTCGGCGCGGCGGGCGCTGCCGCGCTCGTCGGCTGCGCCACCGCGGAGAAGACCTCGTCGGCGGCGTCCCTGCTCGGTCTCGGCCTCGTCCTCACCCTGATCGCCACCGTGATCGCGGGACCGCTCCTCGTCCGCCCGGTGATCCGGGTGCTCGGCGGCGCGTTCCCCGCCCTCTTCGGCTCGATCGGCCGGATGAGCCAGCGCAACGCGCTGCGCAACCCGCGCCGCACGGGCGCCACGGCCGCCGCGCTGATGGTGGGCCTCGCCCTGGTGAGCGGCATGGCGGTGGCGAGCGCGTCGATGACCAAGTCGTTCGACGAACAGATCGACAAGACCCTTGGCGCCGACTTCGTCGTACAGAACAGCAACTTCATGCCGTTCTCGCAGGAGATCACCGAGAAGGTCAAGGACACCGAGGGCGCCGGGCTCGTCGTGCGCCAGCGGTTCGCGCCCGTGAAGGTGTCCATGCCGGACGGCAAGAGCGTGGAGACGACCGCGGCGGGCTACGACCCGCGCCTCGACGACGTCGCCCGCGTCACGTATGTCGCGGGCGGCACCACGCAGGCGCTCGCACCCGGAAACATCGCCATGCAGCGGGACTTCGCGCGGGACCACAAGGCCCGGATGGGCTCCAAGCTGTCCGTGGAGTTCCCCGGCGGGCGCAAGACGGAGCTGACGGTGGGCGCGCTCACCGACCAGCCGGGAGCCGAGGGCTTCGGCGTCGAGGGCGGGCTCTTCTTCGGGATGAAGACGGTCGAGGAGTTCGTGCCGGGCGGGCAGGACTCCGCGCTGTACGTGAACGCGGGCTCGGGCACGGGCGCCGACACGCTGCGCGACCGGCTCGAGAAGACACTGGACCCGTATCCGCAGGTACAGGTCCGCGACCAGGCCGACTACAAGGAACTGATCCGCGAACAGATCGCCGTGATGCTCTACCTCGTCTACGCGCTGCTCGGCCTTGCGATCATCATCGCCGTCCTCGGCGTGATCAACACCCTTGCCCTGTCGGTCGTCGAGCGCACCCGCGAGATCGGTCTGCTGCGCGCCATCGGGCTCGCCCGGCGGCAGCTGCGCCGGATGATCCGCCTGGAGTCGGTGGTGATCGCGGTGTTCGGCGCGCTGCTCGGGCTCGCGCTCGGCCTCGTGTGGGGCGTCGCGGCGCAGCAGGTGCTCGCGCTGCAGGGCATGACGGCGTTCGCGATCCCCTGGACGACCGTTGTCGCGGTGGTGATCGGATCGGTGGTCGTGGGCCTCGCGGCGGCGCTGCTGCCCGCGCTGCGTGCATCGCGCATGAATGTGCTCGCGGCCATCGCGCACGAGTGATGGACCGGGACCGGGACCACTCCGCCCGGCTTTCCCTACCTGTACCGCTGTGCCCAACCGCCATACACATGAGGAGAGTTCATGGCCCGCCCGTTCCGTTTCGGCGTCAGCATGATCACCCCCTCCACCGGCGGCGAATGGCGCAAGAAGTGCCGCCGCGCCGAGGAACTCGGCTACGACGTCATCCTGGTGGCGGACCACATCGGCATGCCCGCCCCGTTCCCCGCGATCGTCGCCGCGGCCGAGGCCACCCAGCGGCCCCGCGTCGGCACGTTCGTCCTGAACGCCGCGTTCTGGAACCCCACCCTGCTCGCCCGCGAGGTGGCCACCACGGACGCGCTCACGGACGGGCGCCTCGAACTGGGCCTCGGCACCGGTTACGTGAAGGCGGAGCACGACATGGCGGGCCTGCCCTGGGGGACGCCGGGTGAGCGTGTGTCCCATCTCCGGCGCACCATCGAGGAGTTGGACCGGCTCTTCGCCTCCGATGAGTTCCAGCCGCATCCCACGCAGCAGCCCCGGCCGCCCCTGCTGATCGGCGGCAACGGCGACCGCATGCTGCGGCTGACCGCCGAGCACGCCGACATCGCCGCGTTCTCCGGCGCACGCGCGGGCGCGGACGGCAAGCCGTCCGCCATCACGGCGGAGGACCTGGACGAGCGCGTCGCCACGTACCGGCGCTTCGCCTCGGCCCACACCGAAGCGGCCGGTTCGGCCCGCGCCGAACCGGCCGAACCGGCCGAACTGAATGTGCTGGTCCAGATGGTCGAGGTGACCCAGGACCGGCGCGCCGCCATCCGCCCTTCCCTCTCGCTCATCCCGGACCTCACCGAGGACGAGGCCCTCGACCTGCCGATCCTCCTGCTCGGCACGGTCCGGCAGATGGCCGAGCAACTGCGCGCCCAGCGGGAGCGGTACGGCTTCTCGTACATCACCGTCCTGGAGCCGAGCATGGAGGCGTTCGGCCCGGTCATCGAAGAGCTGGGCGCCTAGGCCCCGTCGGCCTACTTGGCTGCGAAGCCGTACATCATGATCGTTTCCTTGCTCCCGGAGTACTGGGCGAGCAGATCGGAGCTGAGGAACAGCTTGTTGTGGGTGAAGACGATTTCGGACCGCAGGGGCGACAGCGTGCTGGGCCGGGTCTTGGCGTCCAGCAGCACCTTCTCCTGCTTCAGCGTCCTGCCGTCGAGGGAGACCACCTGCGTGACCGGGGTGCTCTTGTAGACGAGGACGTTCCCGCCGTCCATGCGGATCGGGAAGATCGGCGAGTTGTCGCCCCCCGAAACCCGCTCCCCCGTGGTCTTGCCGGTGGCCAGGGAGAAGACCACGATGTCGTTCGTCGAGGAGTACTCCTTCGCCCCGTCGCGTTGCTCGGTGGGGGCGTACAGCTTGCCGTTGCCCACCGTGATGCCCCGGCAGTCCTGGACGATGGACGCGGTGCCGCACTCGTGCAGGTACTTGTCGTCGGGCAGCGCGATCCTCGTACGCCGCTCGGTGCGCTCGTCGAAGGCGAAGACGTCCGTCGCACCCGATCCGCTGATCTTTCCGGAGTCGACGGCGACGACCACCGGATCGGCGGAGATCACGCTGGGAGAGGTGACGCCGTCGGGGAGCTTGTGGCTCACCTTCGAAGCGCCCGTCCGCGGGTCCAGGACCTCGACCCGGTAGCGCTCCGAGCCGAACTCACCGCAGGAGCGGACCGCCACCAGCCGCTTGCCGCCGCCGTAGCCGACATCGCGGCACTTCTCCCCCTGCTTCGGTTCCCACAGGATCTTCCCGCTGCGCAGGTCGAACGCCGCGCCGCCGTACAGACCGCCGACCGCCGCGGTGTCACCGCTGATGGTGACCTGGTTGAACGCGGTCTTCTCCTTCTGGTAGCCGACGGTGATCGACTTCGTCCAGAGCTTCTTGCCGGTGTCCACGTCGAAGGCGGTGACCTCGGTGCACGCGTCCTTGAAGCCCTTGTCGTCGTGCACTTTCGCCCCCGTGACGACGACGGCGATGTTGTCCTTGCCGAGGTCGGGGGAGCCCGCGCACGACTCCCCCGGCTTCGGCAGGCGCCAGAGCCCCTTCCCCGACGTGGCGTCGACCCCGACGATCGCCTCGACCGAGGCCTTCGCGTACACCTTGTCGGTGAGCCAGGACCCCTGCGCCTTCCAAGTGGTCTCCCCCTTCGGCAACTTGGGCTGCACGGCCTTGGTCGAGAAGAAGGCCTTGGGGTCCGCCGGTACCTTCTCCTTGGGCTTCTCATACGTGGGCGCCGCGCCGTCGCCGCCCGGTTTGGCCGCCGTCTTGTCCTTCGAGCCGCCGCCTGCCGAGGTGGCGTACCAGACTCCGCCTCCGACGATCAGGGCGATCGCGGCGACGACGGAGACGACGATCGCGGTGCGGCGGCCCGGCCGTCTGCCCCCTGCGCCCGGTGGCGGGACGGGTGCCGGTATCGGCTGGTAGGCCTGATGGGGGCCGAAGCCACTGGGCGGCGGGGCGACGGGCGGGCCGAAGCCCGGGGTCTGCGCCTGCGGAGGCGGGCCGAAGCCGCCTTGCGGGGGCGGGCCGAAGGAGCCCTGCGGAGGCATGGGGCCCTGCGGGTGCTGCGGGGACTGCTCGGGGGGCGGCTGCGTCATCGTGGCTCCACTGCTGGTGAGGATATGGGGGCGTACGGCTCGATCGGAGGCCTCACCGGGCGAAGGAGAGCATGCGGGCGCTGCCCTCCTCGCCCTTGCCGCCGTGCGCCTTGCCGTCCAGGCGCGTCGGGGTCACGAAGAACCGCCCGTCGGCGTACAAGGTGTTGCCCGCGAACATCCCGGATTCCATGCTCTGGGCCGACGAGGTGTGCCGCAGCAGCACGTCCGGCTTGCCGCCACCCGGGGCGAACCGCAGGGTCTGCCCGTTCTTGCCGTCCTGCGCCCGCGCGTAGGCGATCACCCCGGGCCGGTCGCCTCCGGCCACGGCGACGGGCGTGATCTGCCGTCCGCCCTCGGCCGAACCGGTCCACTTGGACTTCCCCGTGCGGAGGTCGAAGGCGACGATCTTGTTGGGTCCGAGGATGCCGTCCTTGGGTTCACTCGCCAGATAGAGCGTGTCCGCGCTGACGGCGGCCCCCGGGCAGTTCTGCACGCCCTCGCCGGAGTCTCCCGCCCCCGCGCACATCGCGAACGCGTGCGGGCCCTTGTCGACGCTGATCCAGGAGCGCTGATCCCCCTTGTCGTCGACGGCGACGACGGCCCACTTGTCCATCTCTTCGCGGTTCTGGACGGCGATCACGGCGGGGTCGACGGAGTAGACCTTCTGGATGCTCCAGCCCTTCTTCGTCCGGTAGCTCCACTTGACGTCGCCGGTGCGGGGGTCGAGTTTCTTGAGCCGACCGTGCGTGCTGGGGCTCCCCAGCTGGCAGGACTCCACCTGGAGCAGCCGTGAGCCGCCCGCGACACCGTCGAGGGAGCAGCCGCCCTTCTTTTCCCGCCCGGTCGTGAACAGTCGCTTGCCGTCGCTGATCCGGTAAGCGCGCATGGTGGCGCTCTGGTCGACCATGACGGTGCTGCCCGTGATGGAGACGTGCGTCATGCTGGTGTCGTCCCAGAAGCCGCCGTCGACGAGCTCCTTGTGCCAGCCCTTCTCACCGGTCTTCAGGTCGATCATCCGCAGCTGGTCGCACTGCGAGTTCCCCTCGGACTTCCGCTTCGTGTAGACGACCACGACCTTGCCGTCGGGCGTGGGGTTCACCGGGGTGTCGCACACGGTGCCGGGCAGCTGCACCGACCATTCCTTCGAGCCGTCGGCGGTCCGGTATCCGGTGACCTCGTTGTACTCGGCCTGCGCCACGATTCCGGGCACGCGCCAGAGGTCGAGGAGTTGCGCGCCCTTGCCCGGCAGCTTGATGTCGTTCATGGCGAGCCAGGCCTTGGCCTCACCGGGCTTGCGTCCCGCGTTGACGTCGATCACGGCGGCCGACCCGTCGTCCTTCGCGTCGGCCTCGGCGTCCGCGTCCGGGTCCGGGTCCGGGTCGGCCGACTCCCGTGTCGGCCCCGCCGCAGGCTTGCGGGAACCGTTCCCGCTCCCGCCCCCATCTCTCTGCGTGACGGCGTAGAAGCCCACGCCGATCAGGATCAGGGCGACGGCGCCGGCGCCGAGGGCGACGCCGAATCTGCGCTTGCTGCCGGTAGGGGGCACCGGCTCCACGTAGGGGTTGCCGGGCACGGGCTGATGCACCGGCTCGGACTCACGATTGACCATGAACGAGATTCTGTACCACTCATCGCTCATTCTAGAGCTATTTTCTAGAAAAACTTTTTACCGTTCGCCAGACAGGCTGCCGCACTGCTTACATCGCCCCATGAGCGATCTCCACATCCGCCCCGCGACCCCTTCGGACATCGAGACCGTGCTGAGGTTCTGGCGCGAAGCCGCAGAAGGCACGAGCATCAGCGACGACCACGACGGAGTGGCCCGCCTCGTCGCACGGGACCCCGACGCCCTGCTGCTCGCCGAGCGCGACGGCCACATCGCCGGGACCGCGATAGCCGGCTTCGACGGCTGGCGCTGCCACCTCTACCGCCTCGCCGTGCACCCGGACCACCGCCGCCAGGGCATCGGCTCGGCGCTGCTCGCCGCGGCGGAGGAGCGTTTCGTGGGGCTCGGCGGGCGCCGCGGCGACGCCATGGTCCTGGACCGCAACGAGCAGGCCCACCCCGCGTGGCACGCTGCCGGCTACGCGCCCCAGCCGCAGTGGAGCCGCTGGGTCAAGCACCTCACCGACTGAGCGGCCGGGCCGCGGGTACCCGCGGACAGCCCGCCGGAGTGGCTTTTCCGGTCCTTTAAAATGGACGGACCACTCGAACGCCAACGAAAGGTGTGAGCGTCCGCCCATGGGCGAGCCTCCCAGTACCCGACATCGCGCATTCCCCCGGTCCCTGCCCGATCATGGGACGGAGGTGACCCGATGACCGAAGTGCTCCTGCTCCTCGTGGCGGTGCTGCTCTCGCTGGCCTGCGGCGTCTTCGTCGCGGCGGAGTTCTCCCTCACCACGGTCGAGCGCAGCGAACTGGAGCGAGCCGCCGAACGCGGCGAGCGCGGCGCCGCCGGCGCCCTCAAGGCGGTCAAGAACCTCACCTTCCAGCTCTCCGGGGCCCAGCTGGGCATCACCGTCACCAACCTGGTCGTCGGCATGCTCTCCGAGTCCTCCATCGCCAAGCTGATCGCGGGCCCGCTGCGCGCCATGGGCATCCCCTCATCGGCGTCCTCGTCGATCGCCCTGGTCATCGGCACGGCCCTGTCGACGGTCTTCCTGATGGTCGTCGGCGAGCTGGTCCCCAAGAACTGGGCGATCTCCTCGCCGCTCGCCGTCGCCAAGCGGGTGGCGACACCGCAGCGCCTGTTCAGCTCCCTGTTCCGCCCCTTCATCGCGCATCTGAACAACACCGCGAACCGCTCCGTACGCCGCTTCGGCATCCAGCCCACCGAGGAGCTGGCCTCCGCGCGCAGCCCCAAGGAGCTGGTGGCGCTCGCCCGGCACTCAGCCAAGCAGGGCTCCCTGGAGGCGGACACCGCCGAGCTGTTCGTCCGCACGCTGAACCTCGCCGACCTCTCCGCGGAGAACGTGATGACGCCGCGCGTCCAGGTCATGGCACTGGACGTGATGGCCACCTGCGAGGACGTCGCGAACGCCACCCGGGCGACGGGCCTGTCCCGCTTCCCCGTCTACCGCGGCAACCTCGACTCGGTCGTCGGCGTCGCGCACATCAAGGACGTCCTGGCCATACCGGCCGAGCGCAGGGCCCGCTTCCCCGTCGCCGAGCTGATGCGCGAGCCCCTCCTTGTACCGGAGTCCCTGACCGTCGACCGCCTGCTCGACCGGCTCTCCGGCAAGCGCACGATGGCCGTGGTCATCGACGAGTACGGCGGCACGGCCGGCGTCGCGACCCTGGAGGACATCGTCGAGGAGGTCGTCGGCGAGGTGCGGGACGAGCACGACCCGCACGAGACACCCGACATCGCCCCCGCGGGCACGGACGAGGACGGCAGGACGCAGTACTCCGCCGACGGCTCGGCCCGCATCGACCAGCTGGCCCGCGTCGGCCTGCGCGCGCCGGACGGGCCGTACGAGACGCTCGCCGGACTCGTGGCGACCGAGCTGGGCCGCATCCCGGCCGAGGGCGACAGCGTCCAGGTGGGCCGCTGGCGGCTCGACGTCGTGGACGCCCGCGGCCGCCGCGCGGCCCGCGTCCTGCTGCACGCGCCGCTGCACGACGACCACCAGGAGGAGGAGCGATGACCGCCATCCAGTTGCTGATCGGCCTGGCGACGCTCGTCGTCAACGCCTTCTTCGTGGGCGCCGAGTTCGCCCTCATCTCCGTACGGAGGAGCCAGATCGAGCCGTACGCCGAGGAAGACGACCGGCGCGCCAAGAGCGTGCTGTGGGGTCTGCAGCACGTCTCCGCGCTGCTCGCCGCGGCGCAGCTCGGCATCACGCTGTGCACGCTGGTGCTCGGCATCGTCGCCGAGCCCGCGATCGCGCACATCCTGGAGCCGCTGTTCGACGGGGTCGGGGTGCCGCACGGTCTGGTCCACCCGATCTCGTTCGTGATCGCCCTGGCCCTCGCGACGTATCTGCACATGCTGCTCGGCGAGATGATCCCCAAGAACATCTCGCTGGCCGAGCCGGTGCGCACGGCTCTGCTGCTCGGTCCGCCGCTGGTCGCGATCGCGCGGGCGCTGCGCCCGGTCATCTTCGCGATCAACGCGTTCGCCAACGGCCTCCTGAAGCTGCTCAGGGTCGAGACGAAGGACGAGGTGAGCGCGTCCTTCTCGGACGACGAGCTGGCCCGCATGGTCAAGGACTCCAGTGACGCGGGTCTGATCGACGACCGCGCCCAGGAGCGGCTTCACGATGCCCTGGAGCTGGGACGCCGTCCCGTCAGGGATGTCGTGCTCCCGCTGGAGAGCGTGGTCTACGCCCGTGTGGGCGTGACGCCCGAGGAGCTGGAGCGGCTCTCGGCGGAGTCCGGTTTCTCGCGCTTCCCCGTCGTGGACGACGGCCGTCGCATCGTCGGCTATCTCCACGTCAAGGACGCGCTCGACCGGATGCCGCGCGATCTGCCGTTCCGGGTGCCGGACATGCGGAAGATCGCCCAGGTCCGCGAGACCACGCCGCTTGACGACGTGCTGACCGCGATGCGCGGCAGCCGCACGCATGTGGCGGCGGTGCTCGGCTCCGACGGCAGGCTGGCCGGCATGGTCACGATGGAGGACGTACTGCGGGAGCTGTTCGGTCAGCCCGTGTGAACCGAGGGGGATGCGCACCGTGAGTCAACTCGTCCTGCGCGACGTGTCGTACGGATATCCGGAGCGGCCTGTCCTCGAACGGGTCTCCCTGTCGGTGCGGCCCGGCGAGAAGGCGTGTGTCATCGGTGAGAACGGCTCGGGCAAGTCGACGCTCCTGCGCCTGATGGCGGGCGAGTTCGCGCCCGCCGACGGTGAGGTGGCCGTCGTCTCGGCGGGCGGCACCGGCTATCTCGCGCAGACCCCGCGCCTTCCGCCGCACGCCACCGTGCAGGACGCGGTGGACGACGCGCTCGCCGAACTGCGGGACCTGGAGCGGCGGCTCAGGGAGGCGGAGGACGCACTCGGCTCGGCGGGCCCCGACGGGCTCGCCGCGTACGGCGACCTCATCGCCGCCTTCGAGGCCCGTGACGGCTACCGCGCCGACGCGCGCATCGACGCGGCGCTGCACGGCCTGGGCGTCCCGCACCTGGAGCGCTCCCGCACGCTGGGCTCCCTCTCCGGCGGTGAGGCCGCGCGCCTGGCACTCGCCTGCGTCCTGGCCCCGCAGCCCGAACTGCTCCTCCTCGACGAGCCGACGAACCACCTGGACGACCAGGCGCTCGGCTGGCTGGAGGAGCGCCTGCGCGCCCACCGGGGGACGGTCGTCGCCGTCACCCATGACCGGGTCTTCCTCGACCGGGTCGCCGAGGTGATCGTCGAGGCCGACGGCGACCGCAGGTCCGTGGCCCGCTTCGGTGGCGGCTGGCACGGCTACCTGGAGCAGCGCGCCACGGCCCGGCGCCGCTGGGAGGAGCGCTACCGGGAGTGGAGCGACGAGGTCGAGCGTCAGGAGCGGCTCGCCGATGGCGGTGCCAACCGGCTCTCGGTGGGCTGGCGGATGAGCGAAAGACCTCGTTTCGCGGGCCACCAGCGGTCCGTGGAGGGCCAGCTCTCCGGTCTCGTGCGCAACGCGCGCGAGCGGCTGCGCAGGCTGCACGCGGATCCGGTGCCACGCCCGCCCGACCCGCTGCACTTCACGCCGGGTGAGGGCATCGAGGGCGGCGACCACCCCTTCGTACGCCCGGTCGCGCTGACCGACATCGCAGTGGGCGGGCGCCTCACCGTCGACCGCCTGACCCTCGATCCGGGGTCGCGCACGCTGGTGACCGGGGTGAACGGCGCGGGAAAGTCGACGCTGCTCGGTGTCCTTGCGGGGGTGCTCACCCCGGACCGCGGGGAGGCCCAACTGCCGGCCCGCGTCGGCTACTTGCCGCAGGAGATCGAGTACATCACCTACGAGGACACGGCGAGGCCGCTGCTCGACGCCTTCGCGGCGGGTCTGGCGGGGCTCCCCGATGAGCACTCCCAGACCCTCCTGTCCCTCGGCCTCTTCCGCGAGGAGGACCTGGTGGTGCCGGTGAAGGGGCTCTCCGTGGGGCAGCGCCGCCGCTTGGCGCTCGCACGCCTGGTGACGCGCCCCGCCGACCTCCTCCTGCTCGACGAGCCGACGAACCACCTTTCGCCCGCGCTGGTCGAGGAGCTCGACGAGGCGCTGGCCGGGTACCGGGGCACGCTGGTCGTGGTGTCGCACGACCGGAGGCTGCGGGAGCGGTTCCGGGGCGAACGGGTCTCGGTGGAGGCCGGCCGAGTGGTCCGGCCCTAGCCCGGGCCGGTCACGGTGTGGCCTGACGACCGCGGGCGGTGGGCGTCTCCGTGATGCCGGGCCCGCGCGCCCCGGCGTTCGCGGCGCCGACCGCCGTGAGCACGGCGAGCAGCGTCGCCATCCCCGCGGTGGCGAGCGCCGCCTTCCAGTCGACGTCCAGGAGGGTGGTCGCCCCGGCGACCAGGATGGCGCCGAGCGACTGCGCGAAGGTACGGAGTGCGCGCTCCGCGGTGGCCTTCCAGAATCCAGCGGTCCACATGTCTGGCCCACCCTCTCGTGGTTGACGGGTCAACACAGTCACCCCATGGCATACCGCTGTCGCGTGCCGCTGCCCAGGAGGTGGACGGGCCGCTCTCAGAGATCGAGCCTGTGTCCCGTCGTCGCGTCGACGTGGGCCGGGATCTCGTCATGGCGGTCGCCGACCGTCGGGGTGCCGGTGGGCTCGATGACGAGGATCTTGGCCCCGGACGGGGCCGACGGCTTGTGCTCCGTGCCGCGCGGGACCGTGAAGACCGAGTCCTTGGGGAGGGTGACCGTGCGTTCGCCGGTCGGCTCGCGCAGGGCGATGCGCAGTTCGCCTTCGAGGACCAGGAAGAACTCGTCGGTGTCGTCGTGGACGTGCCAGAGGTGGTCGCCCTCGACCTTGGCCACGCGTACGTCGTAGTCGTTGACGCGGGTGACGATACGGGGGCTCCACAGGGCGTCGAAGGAGGCCAGGGCCTTGCTGAGGGCGATCGGTTCGTTGCTCATGTGACCAGCTTCCGACGGTCGCCGCCCCCTCCGTGAGTGGTAGAAATAGCGTATGCCGCAAGAATCCTCTCAGGCCGCCGAGGAGCAGGCTCTGCACCGCGTCGTCGTCATCGTCGACGCGAACTCCAATCCCTTCGAGCTCGGCTGCGCCACCGAAGTCTTCGGCCTGCGCAGGCCCGAACTCGGGCGTGAGATCTACGAGTTCAGCCTCTGCTCGCCCGAGCCCCGCACCCTGATGCGGGACGGGTTCTTCACGCTCACGGGCGTTGCCGGGCTGGACGCCGCCGATTCGGCGGACACCCTGATCGTGCCCAATCGGCCCGACATCGAGGTTCCGCGGCGCCCGGCCGTCCTGGACGCCGTCCGCCGGGCGCACGCCCGAGGGGCCCGGCTCGTCGGGTTCTGCAGCGGTGCCTTCACGCTCGCCGAGGCCGGGGTGCTCGACGGGCGCCGGGCCACGGCGCACTGGCAGTGGGCGGACGACTTCCGGGCCCGCTTCCCCCGCGTACAGCTCGAACCGGACGTGCTCTTCGTCGACGACGGCGACATCCTCACCGCCGCGGGCAGCGCTGCCGCGCTCGACCTCGGACTGCACCTGGTCCGCCGCGACCACGGCGCCGAGGTCGCCACCGCGGTGACGCGCCGGCTCGTCTTCGCCGCCCACCGGGACGGCGGGCAGCGGCAGTTCGTGGAGCGGCCGGTGCCTGACGTGCCGGACGAGTCCCTGGCCCCGGTCCTCGCCTGGGCCCAGGAGCGGCTCGACTCGCCCCTTTCCGTACCGGGTCTCGCGGCGCGCGCCGCGCTCAGCCCCGCGACCCTGCACCGCCGGTTCCAGGCCCAGCTCGGCACCACGCCCCTGGCCTGGCTCACGGGCGAACGGATCGCGCTGGCCTGCCGGTTGATCGAGCGGGGGGTGGGCCCGTTCGAGACGGTCGCCCGTCGCAGCGGGCTCGGCACGACCGCCAATCTGCGCGCCCTGATGCGCCGGGAGACGGGACTGACGCCTTCGGCGTACCAACGCCGGTTCGGTCCCGCGCCGGACTGAACCGGTCCCGCCCCGCCACAACGGCCGACTTGCGGCCTACTGCTCCCCCATCCCGTCTCCTAAGGTCACGGCTTGAAATGGCCATGACGAAGAAGGACGACGAAGAAGAAGAGGGAGCCCATGCGCAGACGTCTGCTTCACCTGGTCCTCGCCCCGCTCGCGGGGGTCCTGATGGTCACGGCGCCGGCTTCCGCGGCGCCCACGCCACCGGGGGACGTGTACCGCCCCGTACGCGGTCCTGCCGCGCCCGCCGAGTACCGCTACCTGCAAAAGACCGTCCCCGGGGAGTCGATTCCGCGCCACGCCCATGAGGACGCCGCCGCGCAGGCCCGCGGGCTCCCCACCACCGGCGGCCGGTGGAAGTCCGTCGGACCGACCAACGTCGGCGGGCGCATCGTCTCCCTCGCGCTCGACCCGAAGCGCGCGGACACCCTCTACGCCGCCGCGGCCAGCGGCGGCATCTGGCGCAGCACGGACGCCGGACAGACCTTCAAGTCCGCGTGGCCCGACGACTGGACGCAGGCGATGGGCGCGGTCGCCACCGGACCCGACGGCACCTTGTACGCCGGGACCGGGGAGCCCAATCCCGGCGGCGGCAGCATCACGTACGAAGGAACGGGCCTCTACCGCAGCACCGACGGCGGCAAGCACTGGAAGCCGTCAGGACTGCGCGACTCGGGCGCGATCAGCGCCATTACCGTGGACCCCGGCAATCCGCGCCGCATCTACGTGGCCGCGGCAGGATCGCTCTACAACGGCGGCGGCGACCGCGGCGTCTACCGCTCGGAGAACGGCGGCAAGACGTGGCAGCGCATCCTCACCGGCGCCAATGAGTTCACCGGCGCCACCGAGATCGTCGTCCAGGGCAAGAAGCTGTACGCCGTGCTGTGGGACCACCGCCGCACGCCCGAGCGCCGCACCTACGGCGGCGAGGGCTCCGGTGTCTTCCGCTCCGGTGACGACGGCAAGACCTGGAAGCGGCTCGGCGGTGGCCTGCCCGCGCAGGGCCCGGACGTGGGACGGATCGGTCTCGCCGTCGCGGGTGAGCGCGCCTACGCCGTCGTCAACAAGACGGACGGCCCCTTCGAGGGCTTCTACGCCTCCACGGACGCGGGCGACACCTGGCAGCGGACCCCCGTCGACAAGAAGCTCACCGACTCGCAGTCCACGTTCGGCTGGTGGTTCGGGAAGATCTGGACCGACCCCCGCGACGCCGAGCACGTGCAGGTCGCCGGAGTCCCGCTGATGACCTCGAAGGACGGCGCGGCCACCTGGACGGCCGACGACACCAGCATCCACGTCGACCAGCACGCGATGGTCTGGGACCCGCGCCACCCCGGCCGCGTCTACCTGGGCAACGACGGCGGCGTCTACCGCTCCGACGCGAACGGCGACGGCGGCTGGGTCAAGGCACGCCACGAGCCGTACACCCAGCTCTACAGCGCGGCGATATCCCCGCAGGACACCTCGCGGATCTCCGGGGGCGCGCAGGACAACGGCTCGATACGTTCCTGGGGCGGCGACCGCTTCAACGAGTACCTCGGCGGGGACGGCGAGGAGAACCTGATCAACCCGACCGACGTGAACAACGTCTACGCCTGCTACCAGTACGGAAACTGCTTCAGCTCCACCGACGGCGGCGACACCCTGACGTACTTCGCGGACAAGACCACATTCAAGCGCCGCAACTGGTTCACGCCGGTCGCCTTCGACCCCCGCGACCCGAAGGTCCTCTACTACGGCTCCGAGGTCCTCAACCGCTCCACGGACGGCGGCGCCACCTGGCAGGCCATCAGCCCCGACCTGTCGGGCGGCCCGGGCCCCGACCCGATCTACACCAACTACGGCACGATCACCTCGATCGCCCCGGCCGCGGACGGCCGCACCATCTACGCCGGCACGGACGACGGCCGCGTATGGGTCACGAAGGACCTGGGCGCGCACTGGACCAAGCTCGCCGAAGGGCTCCCCTGGGTGACGCGCGTCGTCGTCGACCCGCGCGACGCCGACCGCGTCTACACCACCCACTCCGCCTACCGCTCCGGCTCCGACACACCGCACGTATACGGCAGCACGGACGGCGGAGAGCACTGGAGGAACCTGTCGGGCAACCTGCCGGACGCGCCCGTCAACGACCTCGTCATCGCACGGGGCGGCAAGCTCCACATCGGCACCGACCAGGGGGTGTTCACCTCCGGCGCCAAGGGAGGCCACTGGTCGCGCCTGGGCCGTGGGATGCCCGCGGTGCCGGTGGACGACATCGAGTACGACGCCGGGAACCATCGCCTGGTCGCCGCGACGTTCGGCAGGGGGTTCTACGAGCTGACCACCGCCTGATCCACGGCACCGACAACTGCTCTGCTCCCGGCGGCAGTCCGGCCGCCGGGAGCAGAGGCACGACCCGTCAGCGCCGCCGGTGCGCTCCCCGGCCCCGCGCCACCGCCTTCGCGTCCTTCTTGAACGCCCACTCCATGTCGGGCTCCATCGCGAACCGGAAGAGCCGCTGCACCGGCGGGGTGCACAGCACGGTGATGAGGGCCGCGGCGCCGAGCGTGACCGTGATCTCGCCGAGCGGTGTGTGCAGCCAGTTGAGGTCGTACCAGTCCCAGAAGCGGGAGCCCTTGGCGATGAAGCCGTGCAGCAGGTAGCCGTAGAGCGTGCCCGCGCCGAGCGCGGTGAACCAGAGCCTGCGGCCGGGGACCCAGGCGAAGAAGCACGCCACGAGGATCGCCGAGCAGCCGAACATCGCAAGCGTCATCACTCCCCCGGACCAGCCGGGCGCGGCCAACTCCTGTGCGCTGTCCCGGCGGTAGAACCACGCGGCGTTCATGCGCGGCGCCGCCCAGTAGGCGAACAGCAGGGCTCCCGCGAAGACGGGCAGGGCGAGGAGCCTCGCCTCCCGGCGGCGCACGATCTGGAAGTGCTCGGGCTTCAGGCACAGGCCGAGGACGAAGAACGGCAGGAACTGCAGCACCCGTTGCAGGTCCAGGTCGTCACCGATGTCCGGCGAGACGGAGGCGAGCACCGCGATGGCGAGCGCGATCGGCAGGGGCCAGCGGACCAGCTTCCACAGCGGGGTGGTGAGCCGCCAGACGAAGAGCGCGACCAGGAACCAGGTGAGGTACCAGGGGTCGAGCAGACTGATCGGGTACGCCGGGTCGTCGCCCGCCCAGCGCTTGAAGAAGGTGTACGCGACCTCGAAGATCACGTACGGCACCGCGATGCCCGTCACCAGGCGCTTGAGGCGGCCGGGGCTCGCGTCGAAACTCCGGGAGAAGTAGCCGGAGATGACGATGAACGCCGGCATGTGGAAGGTGTAGACGGTGATGTAGAGCGCGGCCGCCGCCCGGCTGTCGCCGCGCAGCGGCTCCCACGCGTGGCCCATCGCGACCAGCACGATCGCCAGGTACTTGGCGTTGTCGAAGAACGAGTCCCGGCGCTTGACCAGAGGCTTCGGCGCCACGGTGGGGGCCGACGGCGCCGCCGCCGGGGCACTGCGCGCGGCGGGCTGCGGCGCCCGCAGTGCCCCGGCCCGGTCCATCGAGCGGACAGGCTCACTCACGGGACCTCCCGGGTGAACTCGGGCCCGCCATCGTCCGTCTCACGTCCCCTGCGGTTGCTACACCTGTGTAGAACATCACCGGCACCCTAGCCATCGGAGCCCCCGCGCGTACAGCCACGCCACCTGTGAATCAGCTGAGCGCCGCCGGTGAAGGGCCGACCAGCTCGGACAGGACGTCCTCCATGGTGACGAACCCGAGCACCGTGCCGCTCTCGCCGGTGACCGCGGCCAGGTGGCTGCCCGCGGCTCGCAGCGCGGTGAGGGTGTCGTCGAGCGGGGTGTCGATGTGCACCCGCGTGACCACGTGCAGGGAACTGCGCGGGAAGGGCCGGTCCCGCTCGGCGATGCCCAGGGTGTCCTTGATGTGGTGGTAGCCGAGCAGGGTGCCGTCGGGTCCGGTCACCGGGAAGCGGGAGAAGCCCGCGTCGGCCGCCACCCGCTCCAGGCGCGCCGGGGTGACGGAGTGCTCGACGGTGCGCATCTTGGCCGTCGGCACGAGGATCTCGCCGACGGGCCGGGTGCCCAGTTCCAGCGCGTCGCGCAGCCGCTCGCCGTCGGCCGCCGACAGGAGCCCGGCCGCGCTGGAGTCGACGACCATGCGGGCCAGCTGGTCGTCCGTGTAGACGGAATCGACCTCGTCCTTCGGGTCGACCTTGAGCAGCTTCAGCAGGGTGTTGGCGAAGGCGTTGATGCCGAAGACGACCGGCTTGAGGGCGCGGGTGAGGGCCACGAGCGGCGGGCCGAGCAGCAGGGCGGTCCTGGCGGGCGCGGCGAGCGCGATGTTCTTGGGGACCATCTCGCCGATCAGCATGTGCAGATACGTCGCCACGCTCAGGGCGATGACGAAGGCGATCGGGTGCACGAGCGCGTGCGGGATGTGGATCGCCTCGAAGCCGGGCTCCAGGAGGTGTGCGATGGCGGGTTCCGCGACCGCGCCGAGCACCAACGAGGAGACGGTGATGCCGAGTTGTGCGGTGGCCATCATCGCGGAGATGTGCTGCAGGCCCCACAGGGTGATGCGGGCGCGCTTGTCGCCCGCTTGGGCGCGGGGTTCGATCTGGCTCCGCCGTACGGAGATCATGGCGAACTCGGCGCCGACGAAGAACGCGTTGGTGAGCAGGGTCAGGGCGCCGATGGCGAGCTGGAGCGTGGTCATCGCGCCTCCTCCACGGCCTGGCGTGGCACCTGGAGCGCCGGTTCGGTGATGCGGACCCGGTCGGCACGGTGGTGCTCGACCGTCAGGACGGCCAGCTGCCATCCGTCGAGGTCGAGTGCGTCGCCCTTGGCCGGGATGCGGGTGAGCCGGGTGGCGATCAGACCGGCCACGGTCTCGTACGGTCCTTCGGGCGCGGTGAGCCCTATCGCGGCGAGCTGGTCGATGCGGACGCCGCCGTCGGCCTCCCACACGGTGCGGCCGTCCGGGGCGGCCTGCGCGGGCAGCAGGTCGGGGACCTCGACGGGGTCGTGCTCGTCGCGGACCTCGCCGACGACTTCCTCGACGATGTCCTCCACCGTCGCCACACCGGCCGTGCCGCCGTACTCGTCGATGACCACGGCCATCGTGCGGGTCTCCCGCATCCGCTCGAGGAGCCGGTCGGCGGGCAGGGTGTCGGGCACGAGCAAGGGTTCGGCGGCGAGATCGGTGACCGGGGTGAACTGCCGCTTCTCGGGGGGCAGGGCGAGCACGTCGCGGATGTGCACGGTGCCGATGACCTCGTCCAGGCTGTCGCGGAAGACGGGGAAGCGGGACAGGCCCGTGGCGTGCGTCAGGTTCGCGGCGTCGGCGGCCGTGGCGTGCGCCTCCAGGGCGCGTACGTCCACGCGCGGGGTCATCACGTTCTCCGCCGTCAGCTCGCTCAGGTGCAGGGTGCGGACGAACAGTTCGGCGGAGTCCGCCTCCAGGGCGCCCTCCGCGGCCGAGCGCCGGGCCAGGGCGACCAGCTCCTCGGGGGTGCGCGCGGAGGCCAGCTCCTCGGCGGGCTCCAGGCCGAAGCGGCGTACGACATGGTTCGCGGTGTTGTTCAGATGCCGGATGAAGGGACCGAAGGCGGCGGTGAAGCCGCGCTGCGGCGCCGCCACCACCTTGGCGACGGCGAGGGGCCGGGAGATCGCCCAGTTCTTCGGCACCAGCTCGCCGACGACCATCAGGATCACGGTGGAGAGGGCGACACCGAGCAGCGTGGCGGTGGTGGGGGCGGCGCCGCCGAGTCCGGCGGCCTCCAGCGGGCCGCGCAGGAGCGCCGCGAGGGACGGTTCGGCGAGCATGCCGATCACCAGCGAGGTGACGGTGATGCCGAGCTGGGCGCCGGACAGCTGGAAGGTCAGCCGCCGGACCGCCTTCAGGGCCCCCTCGGCACCCCGCTCCCCCGCATCGGCGGCGCGCTCCAGGTCACCGCGCTCGACGGTGGTGAGGGAGAACTCGGCCGCCACGAACAGCGCGCAGGCGAGCGTGAGGAGCAGGGCAAGGAGCAGAAGCAGGATCTCGGTCACCGTGCCACCCCCGTTCCCTCACGCTTGGACAGCGGGCCGGAAATGGCACGGTTCGTACTGGGAGGCTCACCCATTGCGGGTCCGTGGCTCCTTCTCGTACTCGTACGAAGTGTCGTACGAGGGCGGTGGCGTGGAAGCGGTAGTGCTTCTACAGCCACTGTAAAGGAACGGCAAACCGAATCCGTCAGAGTGGGGTGGCCGCGTGCAGGATGAGGACCATCGTCACCGCGGAGTTCGCCGACGACATGGCGGAAGCCGCCGCCCCGGCTGCCGCCGCCCACGCCGCGAGCCCTACCGCGGTGAACAGGGACGGCCAGCTGCGCGCGGCGGGAGCCGGGCCGAGCAGG